>JAUYMC010000109.1 GCA_030699545.1 Gemmatimonadales bacterium
AATCCGATCATGTGAAGCCTCCTGGAGAAGTACCCTTAGGATGCCGGTCGCTGGCGCGGGGTTTGCATCGTAGCTCGTCCAACAGGAGCGCACCGCTTATGGCCAAGACTTTCCGCGAGTTCGTATTCCGCGGCAACGTGATGGACCTCGCCGTGGCCGTCATCATCGGCGCCGCCTTCACGAAGATCGTCAACTCGCTGGTCGAAGATATCATCATGCCGCCCATCGGGTTGCTGCTGGGGGACGTGGACTTCACCAATCTGTTCGTCGTCCTCAAGGACGGCGCCAAGGCGGCGGCGCCGTATGCATCGCTCGCCGACGCCCGGGCCGCGGGCGCGGTCACGATCAACTATGGGATGTTTCTCGGCGCGCTCGTCACGTTCCTGATCGTCGCGTGGGTGGTCTGGTTGCTCGTTCGCGCTGCGGGGCGCGTGGCGCCGGCCAAGGCGGCCGCGCCGGTGACCAAGGACTGTCCGTACTGTCTCTCGGCGATCCCGATCCAGGCGGTGAAGTGCGCGCAGTGCGGCTCGGAGCTGCGGTAGGGGGAATCCCGGGGAATCCCTCGGAGGTGTTAATCCGCGTTTCACCACTTGGAACGATGGGGCCGACCGCGCTGGGGCTCCTACGTTGGAGCATGGCTAATCCCACGAAGTCGCCGCTGGTCAACGAAGACACGGGACCAGCCCTCATGCAGGGCCGCGCGGCGATCCATCTCCACGACGAGGCCACCGAGCGCAATCGCAGTCTGCGCGCGTTGCGAGCGTCGGAGCTGCGCTACCGCCGCGTGTTCGAGACCGCGCCGTTCGGCATCCTCGTCCTCGACGCCGAGACGGGCGTGGTGATCGATGCGAACCGCTACGTGTGCGCGCTGCTCGGATTCTCGTCCGTCGATATCGTCGGTCAGCCGCTCTGGAACGCCGCCGGATTCCGCAACGCCGCCAACAGCAAGCACCGCTTCCGGGAGCTGCTCTACGAGCCGCAGGTGCGCTACGACGGTCTGCCGCTCGAGACCAAGCAGGGCGACATCCGCCGCGTCGAGTTTCTCAGCACGCTCTACCTCGTGGACGGCCGCCCGTTCGTGCAATGCAACATCCGCGACGTCACCGAGCAGATCAGGGAAGACCAGGGCGTGAGCGAAGAGCACAGCGAGCTGGTCGCGACGATCGATGCGTTGCGCACCGGGGATCCGGTGACGCACGACGTACTCACCGGACTCGCCACCCCCGGCTATTTCGAGGAGACCCTCACGCGGGAGATTCACCGCGCGCAGCGGGGGAAGTATCCGCTCACCATCACGTTGCTCGATCTCGACCGGTTCGGACGGATCAACGAGCGGTTCGGCCGCGACGCCGGCGATGCTCTGCTGCGGGAAGTGGGCCGCGTGCTGCGCGAGCACCTGCGCAAGAGCGACATGGCATGCCGCTACGCCGACGACGAGTTCGTGCTCGTCTTCAGCGCGTCATCGCCGCAGGCCACGCGCCGGCGGCTCGAGCAGATCCGGGCCGCGGTGCAGGGACTCGACCTGCGCCATGGCGACCGGCAGATCGATCCGGTGACGATGTCGGCCGGCATCGTGACCGCGGAAGGCGACCGCCACACGACCCGTGACCTGCTGCGGTCCGCCCGGCTGGCGCTGGCCAGCGCCAAGCGGGAGGGCGGGGACCGCATCCATCTCCACCAGACCGAGGAGCAACCGCACCATGCGTAGCCGGACGATTCGTTTCGCGGCGATGGCCGCGAGTGTGTTGGTATTCATGGGCTGCAACGAGAAGACGACGTCCATCAAGACGCTGCTCGACGATCCCGCGCGGTTCGACGGGCAGACCGTGCGCATCGCGGGTGAAGTGCGGGAAGCGGCCGGGGCGCTGGGCTTTGGGCGGCGCCGTCCTGATCGAGAAGCGGCGCGACACACCATGAGCAAGCTGCTGCGCGGACTGGCGGCCGGCTGGGGCGCGAAGAAGCTCGGCGGGAACTTCGACATCTTCCGCTGAGTCGCGCATATTCTCCGGACACTTCCCTCTGGAGACTCCCATGAACGCGTTGCTCTTCGCGCTGCTGCTGGCCCAGACTCCCGCGGCCACCGGCGTACACGCCGAATTGATCGCGCAGCTCGATGACGCCGCCTCCAAGCTGCAGCAGCTGGGTGAGGCGATTCCCCAGGACAAGCAGGCCTGGCGCCCCGCCCCCGGCGTGCGCTCCGTCGCCGAGGTGCTGTCGCACGTGACGGTCGCCAACTACCTGATCGTGGGCTTCACCGGCGTCAAAGCCCCGGAGGGCAGCCCGCAGGCCGAAACGCCGGCCGCCGACCGTGCCCAGGCCGTCGCCCAGCTCCAGCGCTCGTTCGACCATGTCCGGTCCGCGATCCGTGGCATGAGCAATGCAGATCTGGACAAGCCGGCGACCCTGTTCGGCCAGCAGACGACGAACCGCGGCGTGCTGCTCCTGACCGTGACCCACGCGCACGAGCACCTCGGCCAGCTGATCGCGTACGCGCGGACGAACGGCGTGACACCGCCCTGGTCGATGGGCAATCAATAGGCGTAACGGGAGCGTCCCGCGATGTTGTTCGTGCTGGATAACTACGACTCGTTCACCTACAACCTCGTCCAGTATCTGGGCGAGCTGAGCAGTGACGAGCCGCCCGTCGTGTACCGCAACGATGCGCTGAGCGTCGCCGACGTGGCGGCGCTCAAGCCCACCGCCATCGTCCTGTCGCCGGGCCCCAAGACGCCGGCGGAGGCGGGGATTCTCGTCCCCCTCGTGCGTGAGCTGGCCGGCACCGTGCCCATCCTCGGCGTGTGCCTCGGCCATCAGGCGATCGGCGAGGCCTTCGGCGGCACGATCGTGCGCGCGCCCCGGCTCATGCACGGCAAGACCTGCCCCGTGGTGCACTCGGAGGATGAGCTGTTCGACGGCATCCCCAGCCCGTTCACGGCGATGCGCTACCACTCGCTGGCGGTGGAGCCGCGGTCGCTGCCGCCCGCCCTCGTGGTCACCGCGATGAGCGCGGACCGCTCCGGCGAGGACGCCGAGATCATGGCGATGAAGCATCGCGACCATCCCACCTATGGGGTGCAGTTCCACCCCGAGTCCATCGGCACGGAGCACGGGAAGCGGCTGCTGGAGAATTTTCTCCGCGTCGCACGGTCCGGCGCGGCGCTCCGATGATTGCGGCGCTGCTCCTCGCCGGCGCCGTGCTGGCCAGCGTCGCGCAGCGTCCGTCCGTCGAGACGGCCGACGAGCGAGTCGCAGAGTCGCGACGTCGCGGACGCGGAGGTTCTCTACCGCCTGTTCGATCCGATCGCCGAAGGCGGACTCGGGAAATACGGGCCGACCGCCGCCCACGGCGCGTTTGTTCATGTGGACGTAAGAGACCGCAAGGCAAGGTGGTAGACTCGGTCTAGACTCGACGGCACAGATTTTGTATCTTCCTCCGTGCCCGTCCTTGGCGTGATTCCTGCACGGCTGGGCTCCAGCCGGCTTCCCCGCAAGCCCCTCCTGTCTCTTGCAGGCGAACCCCTCATCCACTGCGTGACCCGTCGCGTGACCGAGATGCGTGTCTGCGACCGCGTCGTCGTCGCGACGGATGCGCGGGAAATCGCCGCGCTGGTCACGGACGGAGGATTCGAGGCGGTGCTGACATCCACGGAGCATCAGTCGGGCACCGAGCGCGTTGCAGAAGTCATTGCGCAGACCGCGTTTCGAGACTTCGCCTCCATCGTGAACATCCAGGGCGACGAGCCGTTCGTCGCTCCCGCGGCGGTACGGGGTGCCCTCGCCTGTCTCGAGCGCGGCGACCCGCTGGGCACGGCCGCCGGATCGCTCGACCCGGCTCTCGCCGGCGATCCCAGCCGGGTCAAAGTCGTGGTGAATGCCCGGGGCCACGCGGTCTACTTCTCGCGCGCGCCGATTCCGTTCGATCGGGACCGCACGGGCGATGTCGTGTACCATCAGCATGTCGGGGTATATGCCTACACGCGTGACGCGCTCGAGCGCTGGGTGCGTCTGCCCCCGGTGTCCGAAGAGCGGTGGGAACGGCTGGAGCAGCTCCGGCCGTTGCTGCACGGGATGCCGATGGGCGTGACCCTGTTTCCCGAAGCGCCGGCGCCCGGCATCGATACGCCTGCCGATCTCGCGTGGGCCGAAGCCCACGTCAACCGCCACCTCAAGGAGGTGAGTCCGTGAGCTCGACGAAGTACATCTTCGTGACCGGCGGTGTCGTGAGCTCGCTCGGCAAGGGCATCGCGGCGGCCTCCTTGGGCCGGCTGCTCGCCGAACGCGGGCTCAAGGTGACGATCCAGAAATTCGATCCCTACATCAACGTCGATCCCGGCACGATGTCGCCGTTCCAGCACGGCGAAGTCTACGTGACCGACGACGGCGCCGAGACGGATCTCGACCTCGGCCATTACGAGCGCTTCATCGACCGGTCGCTCTCGCAAGTGAACAACGTGACGACGGGACGGATCTACCTCTCCGTCATCACCAAGGAGCGCCGCGGGGAGTACCTCGGATCCACGGTGCAGGTCATTCCGCACATCACCGACGAGATCAAGTCGGCGATTCGCCGGCTCGCGCCCGATCACGACGTCGTCATTACGGAGATCGGCGGCACCGTCGGCGATATCGAATCCCTCCCGTTCCTGGAGGCCATCCGGCAGTTCCGCCAGGAGGTGGGCCGCGACAACACGCTGTTCATTCACCTGACGCTCGTGCCGTTCATCGCGGCGACGGCGGATCTCAAGACCAAGCCGACCCAACACTCGGTCCGCGAGCTGATGCAGATCGGAATCCAGCCCGATATCCTGATCTGCCGCACCGAGCGCCCGCTGTCCGAGGAGCTCAAGCGCAAGATCGCGCAGTTTTGCAACGTCGACTTCGGCTGCGTCGTCGAAAGCCCGGACGCCCGGTCGATCTACGAGATCCCGCTGCTGCTGCACCACCAGGGACTCGACAAGGAAGTCTGCACGCGGCTGCACCTCGAGACCAAGGAGCCCGATCTCCGCGCCTGGGGCGCGATGGTGGAAAAGATCCTGCGGCCGCCACAGCAGGTCCGCATTGCCGTCGTCGGCAAGTACACCGAGCTCGCCGACAGCTACAAGAGCATTCATGAAGCGCTGGTGCACGGCGGCATCGCCAATGAGTCGGGCGTCCGGATCGAGTGGATCGCCTCCGACCGCTTCACCGATCAGGAGACGGCGGGCGAGCTGCTCGAATCGTACGACGGGCTCCTCGTGCCCGGGGGCTTCGGCGTGCGCGGCGTGGAAGGCATGCTCGAGGCGATCCGGTGGGTGCGCGAGCACAAGGTGCCGTTCTTCGGCATCTGCCTCGGCATGCAGACGGCAATCATCGAGTTCGCCCGCAACGTGTGCAAGATCCCCGACACCAACTCGAGCGAGTTCGCACCCGAATGCGAAAATCCGGTGATCGCGCTGATGCGCTCGCAGGAAGGCATTCAGGAGATGGGCGGGACGATGCGCCTCGGCGCGTATCCCTGCCGGCTGCGGCCGGGCTCGCGCGCGGCGCAGACCTACGGCGCCGCGGAAGTGAGCGAGCGCCACCGCCATCGCTACGAAGTCTCGAACGCCTACCGCGACGTCCTGGCCGAGTACGGGATGCGCGCGACCGGCCTGTCGCCCGACGGCGCGCTCGTGGAAATGATCGAGCTGCCCGATCATCCGTGGTTCATCGGTTGCCAGTTCCACCCCGAGCTCAAATCGCGGCCGATGCGGCCGCACTCGCTGTTCGCCGGTTTTGTCGGCGCCGCGGTCGAGCACCGCAAGCGCCAACCGCGCGCCGACGCCGCCGCGGACGCCCGGGCGATCGCGGAGCTCACCGACTGACATGTCGCCCAGGTTCGGGGGGGGATCGAGCCCGTTCCTCATCGCGGGCCCCTGCGTTGTCGAATCCGACGACCTCAACGTGCGCGTCGGGGAAGCGCTGGCCGAGCTGGCCGTCAAGCTGGGCATCGGCATCATCTACAAAGCGTCGTTCGACAAGGCCAACCGCTCGCGATTGAAGGCACCGCGGGGCCCCGGCCTCGAAACGGGGCTGCGCGCGCTGGAGCGCGTCCGCAGCGCCACCGGTCTCCCTATTCTCACGGACGTCCACGAGGCGGGGCAGGTGCCCGTCGCCGCCCGCGTGGCCGACGTCCTCCAAATCCCCGCGTTTCTCTGCCGCCAGACCGATCTGCTCGTAGCGGCCGGCAAGGCCGGAAAGCCCGTGAATATCAAGAAGGGGCAGTGGATGGCGCCGGAAGACATGCGCGGCGCCGTCGAGAAGGTGCGCGCCGGCGGTGCCCCCGAAGTGGCCGTCACGGAGCGCGGCACGTTCTTCGGCTATGGCGACCTCGTCGTGGACATGCGGAGCTTCTCGCGCCTGCGCGCGGCCTGCAACGCGCCCGTCGTCTTCGACGCGACCCATTCCGTGCAGCAGCCGGGGCAGGGCGCCGACGGGTCGAGCGGCGGCCAGCGCGCTTTCATTCCGCCGCTGCTCTATGCCGCCGCGGCCGCAGGCGCCGACGGCTTCTTCCTCGAGACGCATCCCGATCCAGCCCATGCCCCCTCCGACGGCCCGAACATGGTGCCGCTCGACCAGCTCGCGGGCATCGTGGGCCTCGCCGTCGACGTCTGGCAGCGGGTGCGGGAGGCCGTCCGTGCTTGACATCGGGAATGTCCAAACCCGAGCTGGTTGAGCGCGGCAAGCGCGTGCTCGCGCTGGAAGCGGCGGCGGTCCAGCGGATCGCCGACGGGCTCGGCGCGCCGTTCGCGCTGGCGGTCGAGCTCCTCGCCGCCGCCAAGGGCCGCGTCATCGTGTCGGGGGTGGGCAAGTCGGGCCTGATTGCGCGCAAGATCGCGGCGACGTTCACGTCCACCGGCACGCCCGCCACGTTTCTCCACCCTGTGGACTCGCTCCACGGCGACCTCGGTATCGTGAGCCGGGAAGACGTCGCGATCGTCATCTCCAAATCGGGCGTTTCGGACGAAGTGTTTGGCCTCGTCACGCAGCTCAAGCGGCTCGGCGTGCCGCTCATCGCCGTGACGGGCAACGCCGATTCGGCGCTCGGCCGTCAGGCAACCGTCGTCCTCGACGCCGCGGTGGCCGAGGAGGCGTGCCCCGAGACCCTGGCCCCGACCGCCAGCACCACGGTCGCGCTGGCTCTCGGCGATGCGCTCGCCGTGACGCTGCTCGAGGTGAAGGGCTTTCGCCGGGAAGACTTCGCCGCCCTGCACCCCGCGGGGGCGCTGGGGCGCAAGCTGCTGCTGCGCGTGAGCGACGTCATGCTGACCGACCATCTGCCGGTGCTCACCGCCGATCGTCCGATGCGGGAGTGCGTCGTGCTGCTCGCCGAGAAGCGCGGCACCGTGATCGTCCTCAATGGCTCGGGGACGCTGGGCGGCGTCGTCACCGCCGGCGATCTCACGCGTCTGATGGAGCGCACGGACCTGTTTCTCGACATCCCCGTCGGCGAGGTCATGACGCGCACGCCCAAGGCCACGCGATCCGACGAGCTCGCGGGGGCGGCGGTGAGCGTGATGGAGCGCCACGGCATCATGGCGCTGCCCGTGCTCGACGGCGGGCAGCGGGTCGTCGGCATCGTGCACCTGCACGACCTGATGAAGGCGGGGGCGGTATGACACGGAGCACGGAGCACGGAGCACGGAGCGGTATCGGAGCGTCCTGCTCCGTACTCCTTGCGCTGTTCATGTTCACCGCCTGCAGGAACGGCACGACCGTCACCGCCACGCAGGCGCCGCTCGACAGCGCGGACCAGGTCTTGGTCGGCATGACGCATTTCGTGACCGAGACCGGTATCCAGCGGGCGCGGGTGCAGGCCGATACGGCCTACTTCTTCTCGCCCACGCAGCGCGCCGAGCTGCGCACCGTGCACGTCACCTTTTACGATCTGAACGGCGCGGCGACATCGACGCTGACCGCGCGCGAGGGCACGCACCATTGGCGGACCGGCGACATGGAAGCGCGCGGCAACGTCGTGGTGGTGCGCAATCGGGACGGCGGGACGATGCGCACGGAGGCGATGAAGTACAGCCAGGCCCGCAACGAAGTGAGCTCCGACAGCGCGTTCGTCTTCGATGCGCCCGACCGGCACGTCGAAGGGGACGGTTTCACGTCCGACCCCGAGTTCCGCAACATCACTGCCAAGAGTCCCCACGGTACCGGTGGACAGTTCATTCTGCCGAACGAATGATGCCCTTACTCGCCGCGGCCTTGATGCTGCAACAGCCTGTCGATAGCGCCGCGGGGCGACCGTGCCGCGTGGCGGTCGATTCGATGGGGCACTTCGCCCAGCGCACGACCGGCAGCGGCGACACGACCAGCCACGGCGGCGGCGGCGTGCTGGCGCACTGCGCAGGCACCGCTACGACGATCGCCGCCGACAGCTTCGCCCATTACAGCGCCGCCGGACGGCTCGACCTGCTGGGCAATGTGCGGATTCGCGACGTCGGCATGTCACTCGATGCCCGCTTCGTCCAGTACTTCCTGCGTGATGAGCGTCTCGACGCGCACAACAACGTGGTGGCCGTGAACCCGCGCAACGGTTCCGTGCTGCGGGGCCCCAATCTCCGCTACTGGCGCGCGGCCCCCGGCATTCGCGACACCGTCGAGATGTACGCGACGTCGCGTCCCACCGTCGAATACCGCGGCGCCGGAGACTCGGCGAACGCCGAACCGTACATCATCGTCGCCGATCGCATGCGCTTCAAGGGCGAGGACCGCATGTGGGGCGGCGGGCGGGTGACGGTCGATCGCAGCGACTTCGCCTCGCGCTCCGACTCGCTCCTGCTCGATCAGACCCAGGGCATCGGGGTGCTCACGGGGGCAAGGCAACGGCCGACCGTCGAGGGACGCGGTGCCCGCGCGGATGATGCGGCGGCCAAGAGCTACACGCTCACCGGCACGCGCATCGAGCTGGGTTTCGAAGACCGCGAGGTGCGGCTGGTCAAGGCGCTCGGCGACGGCAAGGCCACGGGCGCCGACTGGACGCTCACGGCGGACACGATCCATCTGCTCGTCGAGCAGCGGCAGCTGCAGCAGACGTTCGCATGGGGCGATTCCAGCCGGCCGCACGCGATTTCGACGTTGTACACGATCCAGTCGGACTCGATGGCGATCGACTCGCCGGGCGAAGTGCTCACCGAATCACGGGCCTTTGGGGATGCGTTCTCCACCGCGCGTCGCGATTCGCTGACCACGGCGGCCGAGATGGATTGGATCGCGGGGGATACCCTGACCGCCCGTTTTGCCCAGGAGACCGACTCCGCCGGCGCCGAGCGCTCCCGGCTGCGCCAGATCGTGTCGCGCGGCGGCGCCCGCGCCCTGACGCATCATCCCGATGCGCGCGATTCCACGATCGCCCCGGCGATCAACTATTCGCGCGGCAACCGGATTTCGGTCACCCTCACGAGCGACCGGATCGAGCGCGTCGTGGTGGCGGGCCGCGCCGATGGAGTCCATCTGGAGGCGCCGCCTCCCGTGCGGGCGGATACCACGGCGGCTCCTGCGGCGCCGGCTCCCCCTCCGGCACCTCCGCCATCTCCGCGCCCGCGGGCCCGCCCATGAGCGATCGCTTCAGCGAGCTGCTCGCCACACGGGACTCGTCTCTCGCACTCGCCGCCGCCGCGCTCACGCGCATCGCCGACGATCAGGGCCGTGCCACGTTCGGGGCCCTCGCCGTCGCCTACCGCGACGAGTTCCTGAAATTCCGCGCCCATGAGCGCGGTGCCGCGTTGCCCGACCCGGGCAGCCTGTCGGTGGACGACGCCCGCGCGTACTTGACGACGTCGGTGCTGCCGCGGCTCGCGATGCTGAAGGTGCTGGTGCTGCCCGTCGGCGCGCTGTGGGCCGAGGCGCCGGTGGCGTTCGTACCGGAGGTCTGGGCCAGCCTCCCGCCCGATCGGGAGGCGGCCGCCCAGTCGTTTCTCGAGATCGCCGAGCATCACGCCACCGAGATCCAGCGCGCGCCGGCGCGGGGCGCCAGCAAACTCGAGGCCCGAAACCTCATGAAGGCGTACAAGGGGCGTCGCGTCGTGAACGACGTCTCCGTGGAGCTCGCGCAGGGCGAGATCGTGGGATTGCTCGGCCCGAACGGGGCGGGGAAAACGACCTGCTTCTACATGATCACGGGTCTCATCCGTCCCGAGCAGGGTCGGATCGTGCTGGACGGCCGGGACATCACGACGGAGCCGATGTACCGCCGGGCCCGCGCGGGCATCGGTTATCTTGCACAGGAGCCGTCGGTGTTCCGCAAGCTCTCGGTCGAGGACAACGTCCTGGCGATCCTCGAGACGCTCGATCTGGACGACGTCGAGCGGCGGCGCCGGCTCGAGGTGCTGCTGGACGAGCTGGCGATCAAGCACCTGCGCCGCCAGAAGGCGTACCAGCTGTCGGGCGGCGAGCGGCGGCGACTCGAAATCACCCGGGCGCTCGTCACCGAGCCGAAGTTCTTGCTGCTCGACGAGCCGTTCGCGGGGGTCGACCCGATCGCCGTGCACGACATTCAGACCATCGTCGCCGGGCTGCGGCATCGCGGCATCGGCGTGTTGATCACCGACCATAACGTGGAGCAGACGCTCGATATCGTGGATCGCGCCTACATCATGTTCGAAGGCAAGGTCCAGGTCGCCGGCACCGTGCGGGAGCTCGTGTTCAACGATCGCGTGGCCGATCTCTATCTCGGTCCCACCCTGACCGCGCGCCTGCGCGCGCGCCTCTCCCCCGCGGCATGAAAACCGGCCTGCACCAGCACACCTCGCTCCGCCAGGATCTGCGGATCAATCCACGCCTCTATCAGGCGATGGATCTGCTGTACATGCCGCTGCTCGATCTCGAGCAACATCTCAAGCAGGAGCTGCTCGGCAATCCCTTCCTCG
>JAUYMC010000119.1 GCA_030699545.1 Gemmatimonadales bacterium
CCCCCCCCCCCTCCCCCCCCCCCGGGCCATTCCGCCTTGATCCGCCGGATCAATCCGTCCACCGCATCGGCCGCACCCCACACTACGCCCGCGCGAATGCAGTCTTCCGTTCGCTTTCCGATGACATGCTTGGGGGGGGAGAGCTCCGTGGCGGGCAGCTTCGCCGCCTTCCGCACCAGATCGTCGGACGCCGTGCGAATGCCGGGCATGATGACTCCGCCGATGAACCGGCCGTCACCCGTGATGCAATCGAACGTCGTCGCCGTACCGAAATCGACGACAATGGTATCACGCTGGAACAGCTGCGAGGCGGCGAGGGTGTTGACGATGCGGTCGGCCCCCACCGTGAGCGGCTCATCCACATCGAGCACGATCGGGAGCGTGGAGCGCGCATCCACCTGGACCGCCTCGCGCGTCGTAGCGAGGACGATGCCGTCGCACAAGCTGCGCGTCACATGGGGGGCGACGGAGGCGACGATCGCCGCGCGCACTTCTTGAGTGGAGTGACCGGCCTGCGTCAGATGCGCCGTGAGCGAAGAGCTCCACTCGTCGGGCGTGCGATGCGGCGTGGTGTGCAGGCGCCAATGGGCCGCCAACCGCTCACCCGCAAAGAGACCGACCGTCGTCTCGGTGTTGCCGATGTCGAGGGCGAGCAGCATGGGCGGCTAAGATAGCTCGACGTGGCCGTCGCGCACTACGTTCGTGGCCCCGGCGCCGGGGTTGTCCACAAACAGCGCCCCGTCGCCGCGAATGCCCGCCGCCCGGCCCATCACCGGCGCGCGCAACGCCCGTCCCCGCAGCCAGTCACGACGATCGAACGCGGCGCACTCAGACTCGGTGAGCGGTGCGTGATGCGCGGTGAGCGGAAGCAGCGCGGGGATCAGGCGATCGAGCACGTCGTCCAGCCGAACGTCGGGGAGGACATCGCGCAGGGCAATCGCCTGATCCGCGACGGCGCCGGGAATCTCATTTTCGACGTTGACGCCGATCCCCATCGCGAGCCACTGCGGCGTCCCCCCCTGCCACCGGGCCTCACACAGCACCCCGGCGACCTTGCGATCCTCCACCAGCACGTCGTTGGGCCATTTGAGCTGCGCGCGCGGGTCGCCGAGCAGCTCGTCCACCACATCGGCGATCACCAAGCCGGCGCGAATCGACACCACGCCGGTCGCGGGAAACGGCGGGCGCACCAGCATGCCGATCCATGCACCGCCGCGCGGCGAATGCCAGACGCGGCCGTCTCGCCCTCGCCCCGCCGTTTGCTCGGCGGCGATGACCACGGTGCCCCCCGCCGCGCCCTGCGCCGCCAGCTCGTGCACCGCGTCGAGCGTGGATGGCAGGCGGTCGGCGCGGACGCAGCGCGGGACCCCCCAGCGACGCGCCTCGAGGGCTACGCGCGCCATAGCGCGTAGGCGAGCGTCAACGCGCCGATGAACCAGCAATACGGCGCGAACGCGTGCAACCGGCCGCGGCGCAGCATGACGAGCAGCCAGCGGATCGCCCAAATCCCCGATCCGAGCGCGACCAGACACGCGACCGCGAGCGGCAGCACGCCGACGGTGTGGAGATCGGTGCTGAGGTGCGGGATCTCGAGCACCGCCGCCCCGCCGATCGCGGGCACGGCGAGCAGGAAGCTGAATTCCGCCGCCGCCTGGGGAGAAAGGCCCGCCCAGAGTCCGATGCTGACGGTCATGCCGGAGCGCGACACCCCGGGGAGAATCGCGAGCGCCTGCCCCGCCCCGATGGCGAACGCGGGCGCGGGCGCAGGCGCCACGCGATCGCTCGCGACGTTGCTCCGGTTCCGCGTGGACCAGAGGGCGAATCCGGTCGCCAGGAAGCCGGCGCCGGCGAACCAGAGCGAGTCGAACGTGCGCTCGACCAGCGATTTGAGGACCAGCCCCACGAACGCCGCCGGGATACTGGCGAGCAGCAGCAACGCAACGTAGCGCAACGCGAGCCGGTCGCCGCGCAGCGCGCTCACGAATACCACCCAGAGCCGTGGTCCGAAGACGATGAGGACCGCCCCCAGCGTCGCGACGTGCAGCGCCACCTCCACGAACACGCCGGGCGTCGAGACGCCCAGGAGAGCGCCTGTCAGGACCAGGTGCCCATCGCTCGAGACGGGGAGGAACTCCGTCAGGCCCTGCACGAGCCCGAGCACGACGGCTTGCCAGAGGGTCACGCGATCTTCCCCGCCACCAGGGCGCCGAGGCCGACGACCATCGCGCTCTTGAGCAATGCACTCACACCGCGAATCCTGCCGAGCAGGAGCCAGGTGGCCGCGATCATCACCGCCATCTGAGCGACCAGCGCGATGAGGTAATAGGCGCCGCCATAGCCCGCGGCGCGCGGCAGCAGCAGGCTCGCCGGCACGAACAGGAGGGCCACGCCGGCCGCGACGACCTCCGCCGGCCGCTCGCCGACGACGAGGGGAATCGTGCGGCGGCCGAGGGCGCGATCGCCCGCCTGATCTTCGACGTCTTTGACGATCTCGCGGGTGAGATGCAGCCAGGCGGCGAGCGTCCACGGGACGACGCCGGCCGCCGGGACGCCGACCGCGAGGGCGCCGAAGAACGGCGGCATCCCGGCGATCAGCGCCACCGCGAGATTGCCGGTGGCGGGGCCCCGTTTGAGAATCGGCGAATAGACGAGCATGACCGCGAGCGCGCCCGTCCCGGCCAGCAGCAGGGGGACACTCACCAGGCCGGCCGCGAGCAGCCCGATCGCGCTCGCCGCCACGATGATGCCGCGCGCCGCGCGGGGGGCGACCAGCCCCGCCGCGAGCGGATGGGTCGGGCTCGTGTCCGGCCGATTCAGCCGGTCGCCCGCGACGTCGCAGAGATCATTCCAGACGTTCCCCGCCGCGCCGAGGCCGATGCCGGACAAGGCGGCGAGCAGCAGCTCGCGCGGGAGTGCGATGGCGCCCAGCGCGATCCATCCGCCCGCCAGCACGCCGCCCGCGGCGATCAGGAGGTTGGTGACGCGCACGAGCCGCAGCAGCGGCGTCATCGGACGGACTCGTAGAGCTGCTCGTAGAGCGGAATCACGCGCTCGGAGGAAAACTCGAGCGCGCGCGCGGCGGCGGCGCGCCGGAAGCGCTCGTGCGTCGGTGCGTCCGCGAGCAGGCTGCGCGCCCGCTCCGTCATCGCCGTGACGTCGCCCACGGGCGCCAGCCACCCGGTCTCGCCGTCCACGACGACTTCCGGGAGCCCGCCCGTCGCCGTCGCCACCACCGGCAGCCCGCACGCCATCGCCTCGAGGGCCGCGAGCCCGAACGATTCGGTCGCCGACGGCAGGAGGAAGAGATCGCCGCCGCGCAGCACGTCGCCGACGTTGTTCACCTTCCCGAGAAACCGCACGTCTCGGCGCAGGCCGAGCTGGTCGGCCTCAGCCTCGGCGGCATCGCGGTCGGGCCCGTCGCCCACGAGCACCAGCGTCGCGGGGATCGCCTTGCGCACGCCGGCGAAAATCCGCACGACGTCGAGGATGCGCTTGACGGGACGGAAGTTCGACACGTGGACCAGCACGCGATGGTTCGCCGGCGCCAGCGCGCGGCGGCACGACGTATCGCCCGTGGGATAGTAGTCGGCGGTCGAGATGAAGTTGGGAATGACGTCCACCGCGCAATCGCCACACCCGAACGCCCGGTACGTCTCGTCCCGCAGAAATTTCGAGACGGCGGTAACCGCATCGGAATGCTCGATCGAGAACTTGGTCAGCGTGAAGTACGAGGGGTCCTGACCGACGAGGGTGATGTCGGTGCCGTGCAGGGTGGTGACGATCTTGAGCTGCCGGCCGTCGGCCTCGAGCATCTGCTTGGCGAGCCACGCCGTCGCCGCGTGCGGAATCGCGTAATGCACGTGCATGAGATCGAGCTCTTCGCGCATCGCGACTTCGTGCTGCTTGACGGCGAGCGCGAGGGCGTACGGCGATGACTGCTCGAACAGCGGATACTCGAGCTGGGTGACTTCGTGGAACGTGACCCGCTCGGCGAATCCGCGGAGCCGGAACGGGCTGGCGTACGAAATGAAGTGGACCTCGTGACCCCGGCGCGCCAGATCGAGACCGAGCTCGGTGGCGACGGCGCCGGAGCCGCCGTAGGTCGGATAGCAGGTGATGCCGATCCTCATGAAGAGTGCGCGGTGCGCGGTGCGCGGCGCGCGGTCAAGTCAGTCCAGCGCTCGAGAATTGTGGCGGCCAGCACGTTGGGATTCTCCGTCGCGTCGAGAGTCCAGATTTCCCGCTCACCGTGCACCGCGTCCCGCGTACGCAGTTGGTTCCGAAACCACGTCTCCTGGCGCTTCGCGTAGCGCCGCGTCGCCACGACGATGGCGTCGCGCAGCGCGACGTCCGGCAACCGGCCTTGCAGCATGGCGACGACCTCCCTGTAGCCCACGCCATCGAGTCCCGGCGCATCCGGGGCGACGCCCGCCGCGAGCAGGCGCTCGACTTCCCTCACGAACCCCGCGCGCACCATCGCATCCACCCGCGCGGCCAGCCGGCGGTGCAGCGCGTCCCGCGGCAGCGTGAGGTGAATGTACCAGGGCCGAACCGCCCCCGTGTCGCGCGCCGCATGCTGCCACCACGACAACGACCGGCCGGTCAGGAGCGCCACTTCGATGGCCCGCGCCGCCCGCTGGCGGCCGCCGCCGGGAAACCGGGCGTCGAGCCGGCCGGCCCACCGCGCCAGGTCGGGCGCCGCGAGCCGCTCCGTCCAGGTGCGCACCCGATCGCGCCGCTCGGGGTCAAAGGGCGGCTCGCGGAACAGACCTTCGACCAACGCCCGGACATAGAGACCCGTCCCGCCCAGAATCACCGGCCAGCGCCCCGCGGCACGGGCCCGAACGAGCCACCCCGCGGCGTCGCGCGCGAACCGGCCCGCACTGTAACGCTCGCCGGGGGCTACGAGATCCAGCCCTTCGTGGGGTACGCGCGCCTGCAGGTCCTGATCGGGCTTGGCTGTGCCGATGTCGAGCCCGCGATAGATCTGCCGGGCGTCGGCCGAGATGACGGTGACGGGGAACCAGGCGGCCAGGGCCACGGCGACATCGGTCTTGCCGACGCCGGTGGGGCCGACGATGACGGGAGTCAGCGGTATCAACGCTGCGTGGTCAGGCGCGGCCAAACCGTCGTTCCAGCTCGTCCTTGGGCAGCTGCACCATACTCGGCCGGCCGTGGACGTCGTGGGCGGGCAGCGTCGCCGTGAGGAGACGCTGGATCAGCTCGCGCATCTCGCCCGCTTCGAGCCGGTGGCCCGCCTTGATGGCGGCGCGGCACGCATACGTTGCCGCAAACCGCTCGAGCCGGTTCTGCCACCCGCCGAATCGCCCGCCGGCGAGATCGGCGACCAGCTCCTGCAGACAGCGCGCCGCCTCGAAGCGGGGATGCGGATTCGGCGCGGTATGCACGACGACGCTGCGACCGGAAAACGGCTCCAGCTCGAAGCCGACGCGCCCCAGCAACTCGCGATGCGCATCAATGGCGTCGAGCTCGGACGGGGCGAAATCGAGCGTCAGCGGCAGCAGCAGGCGCTGCGCCGGCGCGCCATCACCCCCGAGCTGGCGCATGACGTCTTCGTAGAGCACGCGCTCGTGCGCGGAATGCTGGTCCACGACGGCGACGCCCGAATCGGTTTGGAAGAGGATGTAGGTGTCGAAAATCTGAAGAAGCGAAGGTATCGGGTATCGGGTATCGGGCGTCGGGTGGTCGTCGCCGAAAATCTCCAGCGGCGCGCCGAAGTTCCCGATACCCGGCACCTGGTACCCGGTACCCGCCATCGGGACGGCAGCTTCGAGCGGCGCCAGCGCCGCCCGTACCGCTTCCTCGACGACTTTCTCCACGAAGTATTTGTCGCGAAACCGCGCCTCGAGCTTCGCGGGATGCACGTTGACGTCGACCGCGTCGCCCGGCAGTTCCAGAAACAGGAGGAGGGATGGCCGGTCGCCGGGAGCGACCGTCGAGCGGTATCCCGCCTCGGCCGCACGGATAATGAACGGGTCGCGAATCGGGCGGCCGCGCACGAAGACGTAGCCCTTGCGGCCCGCCGGTCGCGCCTGGGCCGGTCGCTGCGCAAAGCCCCTGACCTCGAGCGGGCCGGCGCGGTACGAAACCGGCAGCAGCGAATCGGCGAGCTCCACGCCCCACAAGGCGCGAACGCGATCGATGGGCCGCGCCGCGGGCGGGCAGTCGACCAGCACACGGCCATCGCTCGTGAGGGAGAACGCCACATCGGGACGCGTCAGCGCGAGGACCGTCACCGCCTCGACCGCGGCGCGCGTTTCCGTAGCCGTGGCGCGGAGGAACTTGCGGCGCGCGGGCGTATTGTAGAACAGCGCGCGCACCGTGACGGTCGTGCCACGCTGGCGGACGGCGTCGCCGGTCGTCTCGAGCTTCCCTCCCGCGACCCGCAGCACCGTGCCGTCGGTGCCGTCGGCGGGTGCGGTCTCGAGCTCGAGCCGCGACACCGACGTGATCGCCGGCAGCGCTTCGCCGCGAAAGCCGAACGTGCCGACGCCGATCAGGTCCGCCGCCGCCCGGATCTTGCTGGTCGCGTGGCGTTGCAGCGCGAGTGTCGCATCGGCGCGGTCCATCCCCGCCCCGTCGTCGCTCACGCGGATGAGGGTCTTGCCGCCATCCTCGAGCTCGACGCGCACGCTGTGCGCGCCCGCATCGAGCGCGTTCTCGACGAGCTCTTTGACGACCGAGGCGGGCCGCTCGACCACCTCGCCCGCCGCGATCTGATCGGCGACCTGAGGCGCGAGCACCTGGATGCGGTTGGTCACAGCGCCACGATCTCCGCCGC
>JAUYMC010000120.1 GCA_030699545.1 Gemmatimonadales bacterium
GTGGCGACGCCACGCCCGCTGCAGCCCGACCTCGGCGCCGCGCAGCGCGACGTCCTGCTCGGCGTGTTCACCCTCGCCGATACGACGGTCGATGAGGTGATGACACCGCGGCTCGACATGGCCAGCGTGGACGTCGCCGCCTCGAACGACGAGGTGCTCGAGGCGTTCCGCCTGAGCGAGCACACCCGGCTGCCGGTCCTCGACGGCTCCCCCGACCGCATCGCCGGCGTCCTCTTTGCGAAAGACCTCGTGCCGATCGCCATGGCCCTGGCGGAGCCGAACACGCGGTGGCAGACCCTCATCCGGCCCGTCGCGTTCGTCCCCGAGACCAAGACGCTGGACAGCCAGCTGCGCGACTTTCAGGGAACGCCCGCCCACATCGCGATCGTCGTGGACGAGTTCGGCGGCACCTCGGGCTTGATCACGCGCGAGGACGT
The DNA here is from genome assembly GCA_030699545.1 of Gemmatimonadales bacterium. Classification (GTDB taxonomy): domain Bacteria; phylum Gemmatimonadota; class Gemmatimonadetes; order Gemmatimonadales; family GWC2-71-9; genus 20CM-2-65-7. The sequence goes on from JAUYMC010000120.1 coordinate 438, forward strand.
CCTCGAGGAAATCGTCGGGGAGATCCGCGACGAACGGGATACCGATGCGACGCCCTCGATCCGGCAGGACGGCGGCCGCTTCTGGGTGGACGGCCGGGTCACGCTCGACGAGCTGTCGGAGGCTCTTGGCGCGCGCTTTGCCCATGAGGAAGTCTCGACGGTCGGCGGACTCGTGTACTCCGTCCTGGGGCGCGTGCCGCGGCCGGGGGATGAGCTGACCCTGGACGGCTTCCGCGTGGTGGTCGAACGCGTGGAACAGCGGCGCGTTACCCAGGTCTCGTTCGAAAAGCGATGACCGGCGCCCTCGCGGTGCTCCTCCTCGGCCTGGCGCTGGCGGGCGTGTCCGCCGCCGTCGGTGTCGCGGCCGCGGCCGTGAGCCAGCTCGAGCTGACGCGCTGGGTCTCCTACAAGCTCCGCGGGTCGGGCGGCGCCGAAGGCGTCTTGCAGAACCCCGGCCGCATTCTGGCGACGGCGAATACGCTCACCACACTCGGCGTGCTGTTCGCCGCCGGCTCGGTACCGGCGTTGCTGGCCGCCGCGACGCCGACGTTCCTCGGCGTGTTCACGATCACCGTCGGCGTGCCGCTGTTCATCTTGCTCGCCTATCTGGTGCCGCGCGTCCTGGGCCGCCGCTGGGCCGAGGCGCTCGTCGCTCGCGCGGTCCCGTGGATGGAGCGCGCGGGCACGGTGCTCGCCCCCTTCATCCCGCGGCGTGAAGCGTCCACCCGCACCACGCTGGCGGCGCTGCTCTCCAATGCCGACACCGATGTGCTCGCCGGGCACGACGAAATGGCGGTCGTCTCGGGCGTGCTCGCGTTCGCCGACCGTCCGGTGCGCGAGCTCATGACCCCGCGCACGGCGATCGTCGCCATCCCCGAAGGGCTGCTGGCGGCCGAGGCGGCGGCGGTGCTCCAGCAGTCCGGCTTCAGCCGGTACCCCGTGTACCGCGGCTCGCTCGATGAAGTGATCGGCGTCGCGCATACGCTGGACCTCCTGACGCGGCTGCCCGAGGATCCCGTGCCGATCCGCCCGCCGCTCACCGTCCCGGGGACGATGCGGAGTGCCGATCTGATGTTGGAGATGCAGCGCAGCGGGCGGCACCTCGCCGTCGTGCTCGACGAATTCGGCGGGACGGCCGGCCTCGTGACCTTCGAGGATCTGCTCAAGGAGCTGGTCGGCGAGCTGTTCGAGAGTCCCCCCCGCGTCCCCGGCCCCCCGCCGCCGGCGACGACGCGCATCGTGGAGCTCGACGGCGGCGCTCCGACGGCGGCGCTGACCGACGCCCTCGGCGTCCCCCTCGACGTCGGCGACGTGCAGACGGTGGGCGGCCTGCTCATCCACGCCCTGGGACGGATCCCGCGCGCGGGCGAGCGGTTCACGTATCGCGGCGTGGAGTTCGACGTGCTCGCGGCCACCGCGACGCGCGTGGAGCGGGTGGCCGTGCGTCCCGGCCCGGTACGCACGATCGCGTTGGATCGTCGGGAGGACGGCATGTGACGCTCGAGCAGCTGAAGGAGCTGGCCGCGCGCGACGATCCATCCGCGTTCCTGCACCACGCCGTGCATCTCCATCCTTCCGACCTGGCCGACGTGCTTTCGGGACTCGACGAGAGCGTCCGCGCCCGCATCATCGCGGAGCTGCCCACCGAGCTGGCGTCCGGCGCGCTGGCCGAGATGGGACGGGATGAGCATCCCGAAGAGCTGCTCCTCGCCGTCGGTCCCGAGTACGCGGCCGAGCTGGTCGCGGAGCTGCCCGCCGACGATGCCGCCGATCTCGTCGCCGATCTGTTGCCGGGCGACCGCGAGGCGGTGCTGGCTGACGTCAGCGACCGCGCCTCGGTCGAGCAGCTGCTCGCGTATCCGGAGGATACCGCGGGCGGGCTCATGACGACCGAGCTCGTGGCGGTGCGGGAAGACGCGACCCTCGCCGATGCAATCGCCGAGATCCGCGCGCAGAGCGGCGAAGAGGACGCGCTGTATCAGGTGTACGCCGTGGACGCCGCAGGCCGGCTCAGGGGCATCGTCCCGATAGCGCGGCTGATCGTCGCATCGCCCGAGCGGCGGGTGCGCGACGTCATGGAAGAGCCCGACGTGCAGGTGCATCCCGAACAAGATCAGGAACAGGTGGCGCGCGTCATGGCGCGCTACAACCTCGTCGCCGTGCCCGTCGTGGACGCCCAGGGGCGGCTGCTTGGCCTCGTGACGTTCGACGACGTGATCGACGTCGTCGAAGCCGAAACGACCGAAGACATCCTGCAGTTCGCCGGCGCGAGTCCGGCCGAGCTGCTGATCGCCCCCTGGCGGACCGCCGTGCGCGCGCGGCTGCCGTGGTTGTCGGTGAATCTGCTGACGGCGTTTCTCGCGGCGGGGGTCGTGTTCGTCTTTCAGAACACGCTCGCGCGGATGGTGATCCTCGCCGTCTGGATGCCCGTGATCGCGGGCATGGGTGGCAACGCCGGGACGCAGGCGCTCGCCATCACCGTCCGGCGGCTCGCGCTGCGGCTGCTGCCCCGCAACCGGGCGGCCGAGGTGATCCGCAAAGAGGTCTTCGTCGGAGCGATCAATGGGCTGGCGACCGGCGCGGTGGTCGGCGTGATGGCGGCGGCAGTCGGCCACGGCTGGATGCTGGGCCTCGTGGTCTGCCTCGCCATGCTCGGCAACCTGATGGTGGCGGGGTTTGCCGGCGCCTTCATCCCGATCATCCTGGAGCGGAACGGCGTCGACCCCGCCATCGCGTCGTCGATCTTCGTGACGACGTTTACCGACGTCTGCGGGTTCGGCTTGCTGTTGGGGCTCGGCACCATCCTGTTGTTGTGAGCCCCCCCTTATCTTTCGAGACGCATGCGGACTGACGAGATCCTCGCCGGCCTGGAGCGGGGCGACACCGCCGCCCTGGCCCGCGCCATCAGCCTGGTGGAAAACCAGCGCGACGGCTTCGATCGCGTGCTCACCCACTTGCATCCCCGCGTGGGGCGCGGCACCACGCACCGGATCGGGATCACCGGGCCGCCAGGGGCCGGCAAGAGTACGCTGGTCGAGCGGCTGATCCAGCACTACCGCAGCCCCGCCGGCGGCGACCTCAAGGTGGCCGCGATCGCCGTCGATCCCACCAGCCCGTTCACCGGCGGCGCGCTGCTCGGCGACCGCATCCGCATGGAATCGGTCTCGCTCGACCCCAAGGTCTTCATTCGCTCGATGGCCACCCGCGGCGCCCATGGCGGCCTCGCCACGACGACCGAAGAGGTGGCGGACGTCCTCGAGGCGTTCGGATTCGACCGCATCCTCGTCGAGACGGTGGGGGTGGGGCAGACGGAGCTCGATATCGCGGCGACCGCCGACACGACGGTCCTGGTGCTCGTCCCCGAATCGGGCGACGGGATTCAGACGCTCAAGGCCGGGGTGATGGAGATCGCCGAGGTCTACGTCATCAACAAGGGCGACCGGCCGGGCGCCGACAAGCTGCAGCAGGAGCTCGCGATCATGCTGGGGATGCGGCGGGGGAGCACGTTTGCGCATGTACCGGCACACCATGGACGGCCGACAGCTTCGCCGGGGCCGTCCGACGGTTGGGAGCCCCCCGTCCTCACCACCATCGCCACCCAGGGGGAGGGCGTCGCCGAGCTCGCGGCGGCGCTGGTGCGCCATCGGGACTATCTTGCGGCGACCGGAAAACTCACCGAGCGGCGCGGACGCCGGCTGGAAGCCCGCACCCGGGCGGTGGTGAACCGGGCGGTCCGGCAATGGGTATGGGAAGAAACCGGCGCCGCAGAGCTGCTCGCGCGCGGCGGCAGCCCCTACGAGGTCGCCGCGGAAGTGCTGAACCAGGTACGTCGCGGAGGACGATGAGCGTCGCACGGAAGGCGCTGTACACGGCGGCGGATCTCGACGGGTTTAACCCGGGCGCCCAGCTCGGGGAGCCCGGCGCGTATCCGTTCACGCGCGGCATCCATCCCACGATGTACCGCGGCAAGCTGTGGACGATGCGCCAGTTCGCCGGGTTCGGCAGCGCCGCCGACACCAACCGCCGCTACAAGTTCCTGCTCGAGCACGGCCAGACGGGTCTGTCCGTCGCCTTCGACTTCCCTACGCTCATGGGATACGACTCCGATCATCCCCGCGCGGAGGGAGAAGTTGGAAAGTGCGGCGTCGCGATTTCCTCGCTCGCCGACATGGAAGACCTGTTCCGCGGCATTCCGCTCGACCAGGTCTCGACGTCGATGACGATCAACGGCCCCGCCGCGATTCTCTTCTGCTTTTACGTCGCCGCGGCGGAACAGCAGGGCGTGCCGATCGCGAAGCTGCGGGGGACCGTCCAGAACGACATCCTCAAAGAGTACATGGCGCAGCATGCGTGGGTCTATCCGGTGGAGCCCGCGCTCAAAGTCATCGTGGACATGTTCGAGTGGGGCGCGCAGCACACGCCGCTCTGGAACACGATCTCCATCTCGGGCTACCACATTCGCGAAGCAGGCGCGACGGCCGCGCAGGAGCTCGCCTTCACGCTCGCGAACGGGTTCACCTACGTCGAGCGCGGCGTCGCTCGCGGCCTGGACCTCGACAGCTTTGCGGCCCGCCTTTCCTTCTTCTGGGACATCCACAACGAGTTCTTCGAAGAGATCGCGAAGCTGCGGGCCGCACGCCGCATCTGGGCGCGGCACATGCGGGAGCGCTATCGCGCCACGCAGCCGCGGTCGTGGATGATGCGCTTTCACAGCCAGACGGCGGGCGTGACGCTGACGGCGCAGCAGCCGCTCAACAACATCGTGCGCGTGGCCTACCAGGCGCTCGCGGCGGTCCTCGGCGGGACGCAGTCGCTGCACACCAATTCCCTCGATGAAACGCTCGCGCTGCCCACGGAACAGTCCGTCCAGGTGGCGCTCCGCACCCAGCAGATTCTGGCGCACGAGACCGGGGTGGCCGACGTGATCGATCCCCTGGGCGGCTCCTACTACGTGGAGGCGCTCACCGACCAGCTCGAGCGCGAGGCGGAAGCGCTGTTCGCCGAAATCGCGTCGATCGGGGGCGTGGTGCGCGGGATCGAGACCGGGTGGTTCCAGCGGCAGATCGCGCAGTCGGCGGCCCGGTTCCAGCGCCAGGCGGAGGCGGGCGACACGGTCATCGTCGGCGTCAACGAGTTTCGGTCGGAGGAAGACCATCCGGTGGAGATTCTCAAGGTGTCCAACGACGCCGAGGAGGGGCAGCGGCGCCGCATGGCCCAGCTCCGCGCACAGCGCGACAACGCGCTCGTGGAGCAGCGGTTGGATGCGCTGCGCCAGGCGGGGGAAGCCGATCGCAACGTCATCGGTCCCATGCTCGACTGTGCCCGTGCGTACTGCACGCTGTATGAGATCCGGCATGCCCTGGAGCGGGTGTGGGGAGCGTATCGCGAGCCGGTGTTCTTCTAAGCCATGACAGAGCAGAGTATCCGTTCCGCCCTCGCGCGGCTGGCGGCGATCGAGCCGGGCTCGGCCTGGATCGTGAGCTGCTATTTGAAGCTCGAGCCCCGCGACCGCGCGCGCGTCAAATACCTGATCAAGATGAAGAACCGGGTCAAGGAGATGGCCGCAGCACTGGACCGTCAGCGGTTGAGTCACAGCGACCGCGAAGCGATCAACGCCGACCTGCATCGCATCACCGCGTTTCTCGAACAGCCAAATCAGCTGCCGCACGTGCGGGGCATCGCGGTGTTCGCGTGCCAGAGCCTGGGACTGTTCGAGGTGCTGCCCCTGCCGCAGGTGCACCGCTCCCGTCTCGCGGTGGAGCACGAGCCCCTCATTCGCGAGCTCGTGGCGCTGGATGAGGAGTTCGGCACGATCCTGGTGGTCGTCGCTGACCGGACCGCGGCGCGCTTCTTCGAGGTGACGGCCTACGACGTCGTCGAGCTCCCGGCGCTGGCGGCCCTCGACGCTACGCGCGGCGGCAAGTTCCACGGCGCCCGGCAGGTCTTGGCGCGTGCCGGGACGCCGGCGGGCAGCGCGGGGGAGCATAACTACCACCAGCGCATTCGCACGGAAAAGCAGCGGTTCTATGCCCAGATCGCCGACCGCGTGTTTCGGATCAACCGGGAGCGGCCGCTCGCGGGGATCGTGCTGGGCGGCATGGGGGTCGCCGCGGGCGCGGTCATCCCGCATCTGCACAGCTACGTGCACGACCTGGTGCTCGGCATCGTGAAGCTCACGCCCAAGAAGGCGTCGGCGGCGGAAGTGCGCGAGGCGGCCCTGGCGTTGCGCGACGACCGCGAGCGCGCCTGGGAGCGGGCGCACGCCGACGCGGTCAAGGCCGGCGTGCCGCGCGGGTGGGCGGTGAACGGCGTGGCACCCACTGCCAAGATGCTGGACCGCGGCCAGGTGCGGACGCTGCTCGCCGACGGCCAGGATCCCGATCCCCGCGTGGACGAGGCCATCGAAGACGCCCTGCGCCAGCATGCGCAGGTCGATGTGCTGTACGACGACAAGGCGCGCCGGGCGATCGATGGCCTGGCGGCGCTGCTCCGCTTCCGCGCATGACCACCGCCCGGCGCCGGCCGATCCGCATCCTCGTCGCGAAGCCCGGTCTCGACGGCCACGACCGCGGGGCAAAGATCGTGGCGGCGGCGCTGCGCGACGCGGGGATGGAAGTGATCTACACGGGGTTGCACCAGACGCCCGAAATGATCGCCCAGGCCGCCATTCAGGAGGACGTGGATGTCGTCGGCCTCTCCATCCTCTCGGGCGCGCATATGACGTTGTTCCCGCGCGTGCGCACGCTGCTCAATGCCGCCGGCCGCCAGGACGTCCTGCTCACCGGCGGCGGCATCATTCCTCCAGAAGACATGACCGCGCTCGAAGGGCAGGGCACCGGCAGGCTGTTCGGCCCCGGGACGCCGACCACCGCGTTGATTCAGTACATCCAGGAGTGGGCGGCGGAGCATGTAGCTGCGTGAGTCGCCTTCAAACCCTGAGTGACGAATACCGGCAGCTCCGCGCCCGCCTCGAGCAGGGCGGGGGGGCGGAGCGCGCGCGTCGCCAACACGACCAGGGCAAGCTCACGGCGCGCGAACGCGTCGCCGCGCTGCTCGATCCCGCGCCCGCACCGTGGGTCGAGATCGGGCTGCTCGTCGCGTGGGACCAGTACGACGGCCAGGCCCCCGCCGCGGGCGTGGTCACCGGACTGGGCCGCATCAACGGCCGTCCCGTCGTGGTGGTCGCCAATGATGCGACGGTGAAGGCCGGCTCGTGGTGGCCGGAAACGATCAAGAAGATCCTGCGCGCGCAGGAGATCGCGATGCGGCAACGCATCCCGATCGTCTACCTCGTGGACTCGGCCGGGGTCAATCTCCCGTATCAGGGGGGCGTGTTCCCGGGTCAGTACGGCGCGGCCCGGATTTTCTACTACAACTCCGTGATGCGCCGGTTTCTGAAGGTCCCCCAGATCGCCGCGGTGATGGGCCCGTGCATCGCCGGGGGCGCGTACCTGCCGGCGCTGTCGGACGTGATCTTCATGGTCGAGGGCACGTCGTTCATGGGACTCGGTGGACCGAATCTCGTGAAGGGAGCGACCGGCCAGGTCGTGGATGCGGAGTCGTTGGGCGGCGCCGGCACGCATACGACCGTGAGCGCCGTCGCCCACTATCGCGCCACGGACGACCGGGACTGCCTGGTCCGCCTTCGGGAGTACATCGGGCGGTTGCCCCACGCGTCCTCGGCGCGCCGCACGTATCCCGGGCCCAAGCGCGATCCCCAAGCGCTGTACGACCTCATCCCGCTCGACCACCGGATGAGTTATGACGTCCGGGCGGTGCTCGAGTGCCTGCTCGACGCCGGCCGGCTGGACGAGTTTCAGCCCGATGTCGCCCCCGAGATGATCTGCGGCCACGCCGCCATCGAGGGGCGCCAGGTGGCGCTCATCGCCAACGCACGCGGCGTGATCCGTGCAGGGGCAGCAGCGAAGAAGGGCGAGCCCCCGCGCATCGGGGGCATCATTTACACCGAAAGCGCCGAGAAGGTGGCGTACTTCATCGAGAACGCGGACCGCGAGCGCCTTCCGCTGTTGTTCATGCAGGACGTCTCGGGTTTCATGGTCGGTCCAGACGCGGAGCACTCCGGCATCATCCGGGCGGGCGCGCGCTTCGTCGAGGCGATGGCGACGGCCCGCGTTCCCAAACTCGTGTTGACGGTCAACCATGCCTCGGGCGCCGGGTACTACGCCATGGCGGGGCAGGGATTCGACCCCGATTTCATCGTCTCGTGGCCCACCGGGCGGATGGGCGTCATGGAAGGCGAGTCGGCCATCCAGGCGGTGTATGGCGCCGAGGCGGGCAAGCCGGAGAATGCCGCCGCGGTCGAGGCGATGCGCGCCGATTACGATCATCAGTTGGACGCCACGTTCGCCGGCGCCCGGGGATTCGTCGACGCGATCCTCACGCCCGAAGAGACGCGGGACACGCTGGCATTTCTCCTGGAAGTCTCAAACGAAAGACCATGACTCTTCGCTTCCCGTTCTCCGCCATTCTCCTCGTCGCCGCGTGTGCGGGCGGCGCACGGCCGGCCCCCGGGCGGGGGGGGGGGGGGG
>JAUYMC010000122.1 GCA_030699545.1 Gemmatimonadales bacterium
GGACCCGGTAGATCCCCACCGAGACCAGACCCATCAGCACCAGGGCGACCAACAGCTCGATCAGCGTGAAGCCGCGACGGGTCAGCATATGACGGTAGTCTCCATGCGCTCGGTGCGGCTGCGGTTTCGCGTGGTCTTGTATGTCGTCGTGACGTCGATGCGCCAGGTGGTGCCGGCGACGAGCGTGAAGCGCCACACGTTGCTCGCGATGGCGGTGCTCCCCCGCGTCAGGTTCTCGGCGCCGGGCACGCGCTGCGCCGGGATGCAGGCGGCCGTCCGCAGCCGCTCCAGGCGCTGCTGGGCGAAGTTGCCCGCCACCGCCGAGCGCTGGCCCCGGCCGATCATGCGGGTCACGAGCGCGGCCGTCGACACGAGACCGAGCAGGCCCACCGTCAGGACCATGACGGCGATGATGACTTCGACGACGGTGAAACCGCCTTCACTCCGGGACGGAGTCGGGTTCATTGCCGCACCACTTTCCCCAATTCGTTCACGACGAGGGAATCGCGGACGTCGTTGTTCGCGAAGATCACGGTGACCCGCTCGAACCCGCTCTTCAGGCCGCGGGCGTCGAAGGCGACGGAGTCGCGCGACGGCGCGACGGTGACGCTGTAGCGCGCCCCGATCGGCTCGACGGGACCGAGGGTGTCGAGCGTCTTGCCGATGCCCGGGGTCACGGTGCAGACGGTGACCCACATCCGGCCGTCGGCGCGCATGTGCAGGGTGCCGCGGCAGCCACGTTGGACGGCGGCGGCCCGCGCGGTGGCGACGAACGTGGTGCTCGCCGCCCGCGCCGAGCGGACGTTCTGACTCTCGAGCGCCCCGCGAATCCGCGGAAACGCCATGGTCGCGATCACCCCGATGATGATCACGACCATCACGATTTCGATCGTTGTGAAGCCGGCACGGTTGGGCATGAAGCCTCCTGGCAAGCTGTCACCTTCACGATTCGTGCCCTACCGTAAGTCAGTGCCACATAAACAACTAGGCCCGCCGAGGCGGGCCTAGTGACATGCAGAGTCCTGCAAACGTGCAACCTGTTGCATAGCTAATTGTAGAGCCGCACCCAGCTTCTGGAACGCGCCAGCGCACCGTTGCTCTGGGCATTGAGCGCCTGGACGATGGCGCACTTGGAGTAGCGCACCTTGGCCGCACCGGAGATGTCGTTGGTGCCGCCGAACTCATTCTTCGCCAGCACGGTGCCATGGAAGTGCGCGGCGGCCACGCCACCGCCCGACGTTGTCAGCGTCCCTCTGACGATCACGATGCCGAAGTATTCGAAATTACCTGCGACGAGCAGGTTCCCGTCCACGAGCAGGATGCCCTGCCCTTGCCAGTTCTTGAGCGTGAGGTCGCCCGTCACATACACGATGGGGAAATAGCCGCCGCAGGCGCCCAGGTGGTTCTGGCCATCGCCCCAGTTGAGCGGGTCGCTCTTGTTGCACACGCCGCCCGCCGTCGACGGCTGCACGGGCTCATACGTTCCCGCGGCGAGCGTGATCGTCGCGCGGGCCGCGAGATCGGCGAACGAGATATCGCCGAACTGGTCGAACGTGTTGTTGTCGATCGCCGTGTCCTGCTGAATGGGCGGATCGCCGATCGCCTGGGCGACCGCGCCACCCTTCGTGACCGTCCCATCGACGTAGAACGCGGGCTTGGTGGTGTCGGGCGTCGCGCACTCCGACCAGCTGGCGTTGGGCTGATGGTCGGTCCCATCGATCAGGGTGTTGCCGCGATACTGCGTGCTTCCCTGGCTCGTGAACGCGCCCGTCTGAGGGATCTGAATCGGCCGGACGCGCACGATGACGCCGAGGCGCTGGCGGGCGCCGCCGCCGCGGCGGCGGAACGCCGCGCCCGCGTTGCGGCTGATGGTATCCGACCCCGTCAGATCCAGGTAATACAGATTGCGGTTCAGCTTGAAGAGCCTGCCGCCGTAGGATCCCGTACCGCTGGCCGTCGCCCGGTCGTTGATCCGGAACGTGTCGAGCGGATAGGTCCGCATCGCGTTGATGACGTTCGGGTCCCAGACGGCGATGATCTCGGGCGCGGCGGCTTCGACGACGCCGAACGACTGCTGGAAGCGGTACTGGTTCTCCCCCGTGCGTTGCTCCTGCGTGCCGAGGAAGAGGGCGCCCGCGATCAACGCCCCGACCACCACGATGGCAAACACCGCCACCGCGAGGGCCATACCGCGCTCGTTTCGATGGATGTTGCGCATACGTTCGCTCCTTAAAAGCGCCGGTTGTTGCGTACGGCGGCGCGAGTCATCAAGCTATCGACCGGGATGATGAGGCCGCCGCCGGTCGGCCGATGCACGGCCGCCGGGGTGCGTCCCCGCACGCGGATCTCGACCAGCGCCACACTGTCGGCCACGGCCGTCGTGACGCCGTTGCGGTCGAAATAGAAAAGCGTCAGGCCGGTGCTGCCCGACAGCGGGCCCACGATCGGCTCGATCGTGCCGCCGATCGGCACTTCCAGCCCGAGATACCAGAGATTGTCCGACGGCTCCTGGTAGAGCGAATAGCGGACGGCCTGGAATCCGCGCACCGGGCCGCCGCGCGGAATCGCGCCGGGGCGGTTCAGCATCGTCGCCGTCGCCGGCGCCAGGTTGACGCGGTACGCCGTCCCCTGGCTGATGCCGTCGGGACAGAGCGCGTTGCCGACGACGCTGCGGATCTGGGCACGCCACCACTGGTCGTCGAGGCGGGTGCCTTCGTCGCCCTCGTAATAGAGCAGCAGCGAGTCCCCCGCGGCGAGCGCGGGGCCGCTGGAGAGGTCGCGAAACAGCGTGATCGGCAGGTCGGCCAGGCCCACACCGAGCACCGGCTCGAGGCACATCACCCCGAACTGGCGCATCGCGCGGATCCGGATTTCGGTCGCGGCGATGGCGTAGATGTCGTTCTCCGACGCCGCCACCTCCCGCAACTCGGCCGGAATGATGTTGCCGGCGGCGCGGATGTTCTGCTGCAGCCGGATGCGCTGCGTCTGGGCGTGATACGTCCGCTGGTTGCTCACCAGCACGCGATAGATCCCCGCCGTGACGACGCCGAGCAGCAGCATCGACAGCAGAAGCTCGATCAGCGTGAAGCCGCGCCGTGCGGTTACATGACGCATGAGATCGCCGTTTCGCTGGTATCGGCGCGCATCTTGTTGGGCGCCGTCGTGTACGTCGTCACGAACCGGACGCGATAGGTGTTCGTGGCCATCGTGGACCAGTTCCACTGCGTCCGCGCGAGCCGGACCGAGCCGCGGAACAGGTCGGCGGCGCCGTCGAAGCGGACGGTGCAGGCGCGAAAGCGCTGCTGCTCCATCTGCCGGGCCGTCCACGCCGCGGCGACGCTCGAGCGTTGGCCGCGCGAGATCATCCTGGTGACCAGCGCCGACGTCGTGACGAGGGACAGGAGGCCGATGGTGAGCACGAGGACCGCCACCATCACCTCGACGAGGGTGAAGCCATTCGGAGTGCGCGTCATGGATACACCACCGTTCCCACGGAATTGACGACCACGGAATCGCGAGTGATATCGCCTCTGGTGCGAATCAGAATCACGGTCCGCGACAGGGTCTGACGCAGGCCGCGGAAGTCGTAGCTGATCGAGTCGCGGCCGGCCTGGAAGCGATGGCCCCACTGGGCCTCGGTGAACGTGGGACCGGCGAGCGTATCGCGCTCGGTGAGCGCGGCGCCCGGGCGCGGGGTGCAGGCGGTGACCCAAACCCGGCTGTTGGCACCGGAGATGAAGTGCACCGACCCGCGGCACCCGCGCGCCACGGCGGCGCCGCGCGCCGTCGCCATGTAGCCGACCAGGGCCGCGCGCATCGCGCGCCGGTCCTGCAGCTCGACCGAGTTCTTGATGCGCGGAATGCCGATCGTCGCGATGATCCCGATCAGGACCACCACGATGATGATTTCGATTGTGCTGAACCCCTTGGTGCTTTTCATCACATCCTCCGGTTCAGCGACAAATCCTTTACACCTTCCGTACCGCGCTCCAATATGTTGCCACTACAGGAGATAGCAATACGCGTCGGGAAATCCCTACTGCAGTTTGCGGCACTATTGCAGAGATTTGCATCTCCCGCCTACTCCAGGCTGTATCGGTTGATCTTGTAGAAGAGCGTGCGCAGGCTCACGCCGAGGGCCTTGGCGGCGGTGCGGCGGTTGCCGCCCGCTGCCTGGAGCGCTTCCGCAATCGCCCGGCGCTCGACCTCGTCGACCGCCGACCGCAGCGTCCCGCTCCCTGCGCCCGGCTCCTCTAAAGAGCCGGAACGCGACACACGGTCACTTGCAAGATCGACCGGCTCCAGGATCTCTTTATCCGACAGCACCACCGCGCGCTCGATGGCGTTCTCCAGCTCCCGGACATTGCCGCGCCACGGCTGCGCCTCGAGCCAGGCCACGGCCTCGTCGCTGAGCGACAGCCGCCGGGCGAACCGCTGCGCCAGGCGGGCCAGGAAATGGTGGGCGAGGGGCGCGATATCCTCGATCCGCTCGCGCAGCGGCGGCAGGGCGATCCCCACGACGTTCAGACGATAGAAGAGGTCTTCCCGGAACCGCCCCGCGGCGACCTCGGCGGACAGATCCCGGGCGGTGGCGGCGAGCACCCGGACGTCCACGCGCCGCGTCTTCTGGTCGCCCACCCGGCGGATCTCACTCTCCTGTAACACCCGCAGCAGCTTCGCCTGCAGGGGGCCCGGCAGCTCGCCGATCTCATCGAGCAGCATCGTCCCTCCATGCGCCTGCTCGAACAGCCCGGCCGTGTCGGCGGTCGCCCCGGTGAACGCGCCACGGACGTGACCGAACAGCTCCGACTCGAGGAGGTTCTCGGGAATCGCGGCGCAGTTGATGCCGATCCAGGGGGGGGGGGGGGGGGGGG
>JAUYMC010000124.1 GCA_030699545.1 Gemmatimonadales bacterium
CCCCCCCCCCCCCCCCCCCCCCCCCCCCCCCCCCCCCCCCCGGCCCACGACCGCGAGCGCCGCAGACGATCGCCACCGGCGGGTTGGCCGGACTCATTGCGCCGTTGTGCAAGGAGATCGAAGCGGTGCATGCCGATCTCACGCTGATCGGATTGCGTCTCGCGGCGCGGGCCCTCGGCCTGTCGTGGTGACGCGCGCCCGCGAGCTGAACGTCTGGCGGCGCTGGGGTTATCGGCTCCTCCCCGGCGAGCTCAACTCCTATCTCCTGCATCTGCGTCCGGCGGAGTGGCCCATCATGGCGGGTCACACACTGCTCGGCTACGTCCTGGCGGTGGGACTGCGGGGAGCGGGGAGCGGGGAGCAGATCGGCACCGCCCTGCTGGCTCTGGTCATCTGGGTCGTGTTTCTGAACGGCGGGACGCTGGCGATCAACAGCGTGTTCGATCGCGATGAGGGCGACATCGGGTACCTCAACGCGCCACCGCCGCTGCCGCGCTACCTGCTGTATTTCAGCATCGCGCTGCTCGCCGGCGGGCAGCTGCTCGCGCTGACCTTGCCGGTCGGCTTTCAGATCGCGTACGCGATCTGCTTCGTGTTATCGGTGCTCTATTCGGTGCCGCCGTTTCGCTTCAAGGCGGTTGCCGGGGTCGATTGGGTGATCAACATGTGGGGCTTCGGCACCCTGACCCCGTACGCCGCCTGGGCGGCGACGGGGCGGCCGCTCGATTTCGCCCACGGCCTGGTGCTGCTGGCTTTCTGTCCCCTCTTTGCCGGGCTCTATCCTCTCACCCAGCTGTATCAGTTCGATGAGGACCGGCGCCGCGGCGACCGGACGCTGGCGCTGATTCTGGGCATGCGCGTCAGTCTCGCCGTCGCCCTCGCCTGCACACTGCTCGCCTTCCTGATGCTGATCTGGGCCGCGGTGGTGCGCCATGCAACGTGGGTCGCGCTCCTCGTGCCGTTCGCCCTGTGGCTCGCGGTGCTCGTTCCCTGGGTCTCGCGCCATGCGGCGTGGTCGCCGGCGGAGCATCAGCGGGGGATGTACCGGGCGCTCGCCGCCTGGGCCGTCACCGATGTCGTCGTGCTCCTCGTGTTTGCCACGTGACGGGCCCGTTTTAGATTAGGCTGAACCGGCACGTTTCTTTCTCTCTCACGGAGCTCGCAGCGCATGACGGCTTCCCCCAGCACCGTTTCCTCCGTCGATCGCTCGGAGCTCCGTTTCATCCTGGCGGCGGGCACCAAGATCGGTCTCACGATCGGCTTGGCCGTCGTCCTCTTCCTGCTCGTGTCGCGGGTGGTGCCGGGTGGATTTTTCCGCGGGCTGCTGCACACGGGCGTCGTGCTGGCCGCGGCCGTCGCGGCGGCGTTCCTCCCCGCCCAGTGGGCCGTGTCGCGCACCACCCAGGGCATCGCGAGTGCGGCGGCCATCGGTCTCGGGGGCACGGTGGTGTTCATGGCGTTCGACATCATTCTGCTCCGTCCCTTCAACGCGTATCCCTGGACGTGGGATGCCGTGGGGGGTGGGTCGACCTGGTGGTACCTCCCGATCTGGTGGATGCTCGGCACCTTGGTCGCCTGGCTCGGCGGCCTCTTGACGGCGGCGCGTGTGCGCCGCGGCGGCGATCCCGAGATCCGGGGACTGGCGCTGCCGGCGCTGTTGGGCGGGCTCGGGTTCGCTGTGGGTCTCGGGCTCGGCGGCGTCATGTTGGCCCCCGTCGCGGCCGGCCTGGGCTTCACGGTCACGCTCATCGTGTTCGCCCTCGTCGCCATGCTGCGTCGCGGCTAGATGCCCCGCTGGCTCGCCCACCTGCTCGTGGTCATCGGCTGGCTCCTCACGCCCGTCTGGGCGTGGGGAGCGTCGCATTTGGGATTGTGGCTCGGCGCGCTGGTCGCCCTGCGTTTCACGAGCCCCCTCGCGATGCTCCTGATCGCCGGCCTGAGCGCCTTGGCGCTTGGCTTTGTGGTGCTCCTGATTTGGGTGCGGTTCATGCGCCGCCTCCCGCACCTCCTCTCCCATCACATGGCTCCGCGTCCTTCTGAAGAGCACACCGCCATTGCGGCTGCGGACTGACGTCCTCGCGCTCCTGAGCTGTACCGCTGGCGCCACGGGTGTCGCCGCCCAGGGGCGCGATGTCGAGTTTCTCTACGGACGCTGGTATGAGGCGCAGCACGCCACGAGCTATTCATTGCGGACGGCTGCGCCGCTGGGCGGCGTGTTCTCGCACGGCCTCGCCGCGCACGTGCTGATCCACGACACGCTCGGCCGGCGCCGCGCCTTCTACGGCGCGGGATGGGAGCTGCACGCGCTGCGCCGCGGTGGGACGTTTGGGCCGTACATCGTCGCGGGCGCGGCGCTCGGGCTGTCCACCGACACCGCGCTCCAGGCGCTCGCCACCCTCTGGGATATCGGCGCCGGAGTGGAGTGGCGACCACTGGGCTGGATCGGCATCGGCGTGGAGGGGCGCTACCGTCTGGAGGATCGCGGACCCCGCGGCTTCTGGAGGGCCTCCCGCGGCTCCGGCGGCCGGCGCGACGGCGTGAGTCTCGCGCTCGGTCTCTCGATGGCGATCGGGAGTAGCGGCGAACCCGATCGGAGAGCGAGGGGGAGAGGGAGAGGGGGAGTGCCGGCCCGTCTGCCGCCCGCTACGGCGCCGCGCACGATCACGGGCAACGCCGCGGACGTCGTCAGGACCGCACTCGACGCGATCGGGACGCCATACCAGTGGGGCGGTACGGCGGAAAACGGATTCGACTGTTCCGGCTTGATGCAGTGGGCGTACGGCCAGCACGGCATCTGGCTGCCGCGCATGAGCCGGGACCAGGCGAGGGTGGGGACGCTGGTGACACCCGCGATCGACGCCCTCGCCCCCGGCGATATCCTGTTGTTTGCCGCGACGCCCGGCGGCGGCGTGACGCACGTCGGCATGTATGTCGGCGAGCAGACGTTCATTCATAGCTCGAGCACCGGCGTGAAGCTCTCCCGGCTGGCGGTGGAGGATCCCGACGGCGGCTGGTGGGTGGCGCGATGGGTGGGGGCCCGACGGGTCGTCCAGTGAGCCTGCGTCGTCGGCTGCTCGTCGGCTCGACCAGTATTGCCCTCCTTGCCGCGTGTGGTGCCTCCCGCATCCCCCCGACGCTCAGAGGCTACGATATCCTCGTCGAGCGCGGTGATCCGGAGCGCGATGCGCTGGCGCGCGCGTTCCGGGAGGGCGGATTCCGGGTGCGCCGGGCGGTGCGGGGGGGCAGTAGGCCGACCGCGGCCCTTGTGTACTTCACCTTCCGGCATCCCGACACCGACGGCCCCGCCTGGCTCCACCTGCGGTTGGCGGATACGCGGAGCGGGGTGATCCTTCGCGCCGCGACGATCGCCCTTGATTCGACGGCCCAAACCCCGCGGGGCCGCGCGCAAGCCGCGATCCAGGCGTTCATGGTCCAGGACACCGTTTTTCTCGCCCCTTGACACCCGCCGGACGCCACGAGAGATTCCCCCCACTGCCTTAGCACTCACCTGCCGTGAGTGCTAACAGACAATCAAATCAAAGAGTTACGGAGGTTTACGCATCATGGCAACGGCAACGAAGACGAAGTACAAGGTCTTTCCGCTGGCCGATCGCGTGGCGATCCGGCCCATGGAGGAGACCGAAACGATGAAGGGTGGGCTGTACATCCCCGATACCGCCAAAGAGAAGCCGATCCAGGGCGAAGTCATCGCCGTGGGACCGGGCCGGCGGGAGAAGGGCGAACAGGTCCCCATGGAGCTGAAGGTTGGGGACCGTGTGGTCTATGGGAAGTACAGCGGCACGCAGATCGAGTTGGACCACGAAGAGATCATCCTGATCAAGGAAGCCGACGTCATCGCGAAGCTCGCGTAAGCATCTCACGGAGGAAGCACCGATATGGCAGCCAAGTTTTTGGAATTCAGCACCGAGGCCCGCGCGCGCCTCAAGCGGGGCGTGGATCAGCTGGCCGATGCGGTGAAGGTGACCCTCGGGCCCAAAGGCCGGAATGTGGTCATCGACAAGAAGTTCGGCAGCCCGACCGTTACCAAGGACGGCGTGACGGTCGCCAAGGAAGTCGAGCTCGACGATGAGATCGAGAACATGGGCGCCCAGATGGTGAAGGAAGTGGCGACCAAGACCTCCGATCTCGCCGGCGACGGCACCACGACCGCGACCGTGCTCGCGCAGGCCATTTTCCGGGAAGGGCTCAAGTCGGTGACGGCGGGCGCCAACCCGATGGCCCTCAAGCGCGGAATCGAAAGGGCCGCCGGGGCCGTGGTAGAGGCGATCAAGGCGAACGCCACGCCCGTCACCACCCGCCAGCAGATGGCCCAGATCGCCGCCATCTCCGCCAACAACGACCAG
>JAUYMC010000166.1 GCA_030699545.1 Gemmatimonadales bacterium
GCCCATCGTGCCGGCGCCCACGACGGCGACTCTGCTCATCCCGCGATCCAGGTACGCGGCTGCGTGAACCGGCTGCCGAGCACTGCCATGGTCCCGGCGATGATCACGATCGTGGCGACCAAACCCGCCTCGGGGCCAAACGCGCCGCCATCCACCCACGCCCGATCGCCCGGCGCATACTCCACCGCGGGAACGCGCCATTTGTAGCCGCTGACGGGGGCGTCGAAAACCAGCGCCAGCCCGGCGTTCCAGCCGAAGTGCAGGCCCCAGGCGTACGCCATCCCACCAGCGGAAAAGAACGCGAACGACAGCCACACGCCCGCGAGCATGACGTTGATGATCCCGAAGACGCTCGCGTTGGGGTTCGCGATGTGGGCGAGGCCGAACGGCACGACGAGGAGAGCCATCGCCACCCAGGGCCCGACCGCCTCCGTCAGGCGCCGCAGCGGATAGCCGCGGAACATCAGCTCTTCGGTGAGCGCCGCGCACAGGAGCCCGATGCCCAGCGGCAGCGCGATCGGGAGCCAGCGCGACCAGTCGCCGGTGAGGCTCACCGTGGCGCCGCTCGCGATGAAGGAGAGGCCGATCGCGATGGCGGCCATGACGACGCCGAGTTGCACGGCAACGATCGAATTGAGCACGACGCTGATCGCGATGCCGACGAACGCGAAGAGCAGCACCCAGCCGACGGCGAGGGCGATCTTCTTCGCATCCGCAAACGAAACGCGCGCCATCAGAGGCGCGCGCGAACCGCAGGCGAAAGCTTGGCGATCACGGGGACCGCGATGGCGAGCTTGGCGAGGTCGCCGAGCAGGAAGGGCGCCGTGCCGAACCGCGCGGCCGCCGAGATGTCGCCGGTGAGGATGGCGAGCTGCGCGAGGCCGCCAAGGTGGATGAGGGCGAGGCCGGCGAGGACGGCCAGTGCGATCCTTCCCACCCCCGGCTGCCGCCGGGGGTCAGCGTCGTCCGCATCGGCGACTCGGCTGACCCCGGGCGAAAGCCCGGGGATATACCCAACCACAAAGGCAGCCACCGGATACGCCAGCAGATACCCGCCCGTCGGCCCCATCAGGCGCGCGATCCCCACCAGCGGCACCGTGGGCGTGAAGACCGGCAGGCCGGCCGCGCCCATGGCGAGGTACAGAATGAGGCTGGCGGCGCCGAGGCGGGCGCCGAGCAGGCCGCCGACGAGGAGCACGGCGAGTGGCTGGAGCGTCATCGGTACGGGGGTGCCGGGGAGTGGGACGGCGACCTGCGCCGCGGCCGCCACGAACAGCGCGCCGAGCACGACCGCGAACGCACGCACGCCCAACGCCGCGCGCCGCACGCTCAACGTTGCATTCGTCATCAGATCATCTCCACGGATAGGGCGACTGCATTGCCGCCACCGAGACACAGTGTGGCGAGACCGGTTTTCTTGCCGTACTGCTTCAGGGCGTACAGGAGCGTCGTCAACACGCGGGCGCCGGACGCGCCGATCGGATGGCCGAGCGCGACGGCGCCGCCGTGCACGTTGACGCGACTCCAGTCCCACTTGAGCGCGCGGCCGTCGGCCAGCGCCTGCACCGCGAACGCTTCGTTGGCTTCGATGAGATCGTAGTCGTTGATATTGGTCTTGTTGCGTGCCATCAAGTTTTTCACTGCGACAATGGGAGCAAAAAACAGGTCCTTCGGATCACCACCCCCCGTTGCATACCCGGTGATGATCGCCAGAGGAGAGAGGCGATGAGCCTTGGCGAATGCGAGCGACGTGACGACGAGCGCGCTCGCGCCGTCGTTCAGGCCGGGCGCGTTGCCGGGCGTCACGGTGCCGTCTTTCTCGAACGACGGACGGAGTGACGCAAGCTTGGCCAGCGACGTATCGGCGCGGGGACCCTCGTCTTTTTCTACGTTGTCGACGGGCACGATTTCAGCCTTGAACCAGCACGCCTCCATCGCCTTCACGGCCTTCTGATGGCTCTCGAGCGCGAACTGATCCTGATCGGCGCGCGACACGCCCGCCTTTTTCGCCGTGTACTCGGCGAGGTTGCCCATGTGCGTGTTGGAGAACGAATCCCACAGGCCGTCGTGGATCATGCCGTCTACGAGCTGCGTGTTGCCCGCCTTGATGCCGCCGCGCATGCCGTAGACGTAGTGCGGCGCGTTGGACATCGACTCCATCCCGCCCGCGACCACGACCTGCTCGTCGCCCGCCTTGATCGCCTGCGCCGCGAGCATCACCGCCTTGAGCCCCGAGCCGCAGACTTTATTGATCGTCAGTGACGGGACGGTCCCGGGGACTCCTGCGTGGATCGCGGCCTGGCGCGCCGGCGCCTGGCCCACGCCACCCTGGAGCACGTTGCCCATGATGACTTCTTCGACCGCGCTCACGTCGATCCCGGCGCGCCGGATCGCTTCGTTAATCGTGAGGGCGCCGAGCTTGGGGGCGGTCAGCGGAGACAATCCGCCCAGGTATCTGCCGATGGGGGTGCGGCAGGCGGAAAGGATTACGGGTGTGGTTTCATCCATAGTCTTCAAATTAGCGGCTTCAGCGACCTCGTGTGAATCTCCTGCTTGAGCTTGCTCACAAACTCGTCCTGCGCCAATACGACTTGCTTGTTAGCGGCCCCGCGGCTTCGCACGGCGACCGACCGAGCCTCGGCCTCGCGCTGCCCCACCACCGCCATGTACGGCACTTTATGAGTCTCGGCGTCGCGGATCTTGTAGTTCAACGTCTCCGAGCGCTCATCGAGATGAGAGCGAATCCCCGCCGCCCGCAGCGTCTCGTGCACGGTGCGCGCGGCGGCCATCTGCGTGTCGGCGATCGGCAACACCCGCACCTGCTCGGGCGCCAGCCACAGCGGGAACACCCCGGCGAAATGCTCGATCAGGATCCCCATGAACCGCTCGAACGAGCCGCACACCGCCCGGTGAATCACCACGGGGCGGTGCTCGGTGTTGTCCTCGCCCACGTAGATGAGCTTGAAGCGCTCCGGCGCGGCGTAATCGAGCTGGATCGTGCCGAGCTGCCAGGTCCGGCCGATCGAATCGGCCACGTGGAAATCGACTTTCGGGCCGTAGAACGCGCCGTCGCCGGGGAATGTCTGGTACGGCTGTCCCGTCGCCTCGAGCGCGGCCTTGAGCCCCGCCTCGGCGCGGTCCCACATCG
>JAUYMC010000198.1 GCA_030699545.1 Gemmatimonadales bacterium
GGCACCGGCGCTGACGAGCAGCACGGCGGCCGCGAAACGAATGGACATACCCAACCTCCTCATGGAGTGCCGGACGCGCGCGACGGGGTGGGGGGGCGCGCCTCCGGGGAATTCAACGGCCGCACCTCGAGCGCCGCAAGCAGCAGCGCCGTCAACCACAAGACGACGCTGAGTCGCGGCGGCCGAGCGGAACACGACGGCACGGCGGGGGAACGTTACGTCACCCGCCGTCCCTGAGCCAGCCGGATCACGACGACCACCAGCGCGATCACGAGCAGCAGGTGCAGCAGGCCGCCCATGGTATACGAGGAGATGAATCCCAGTACCCAGAGCAGGATGAGGATGATTGCGATCGTCCACATGGAAACGGTTCCTCCCTAAGGAAGCGGCTGTCCCACGACCCACTTCACCAATCGGCCGGGTTCGAGCGGTGTTTGGACTTCCACCTGGTTGAGCAGCGCCAGCGTCGCCGCGGGAACGGGCGAGGGGCGCTGCTGAGCGAGCTCCGCGATCGTGGTGCGGCGGTCCAGCGTCAGAATGTCCACGTGTTGCGGCTGGACGTTGAGCATCGCCGGATCGGTGAGCGGCGCAAAGCTGCGCACCGCCCGCTCGGCGGTGGCGGCGTTCGCGCTCCAGCTCGCGTCCGGGCCGTACGCCAGCAGCCGGTAGACGGCGCCGCCGTATTCGACGAACAAGGCGCTGCCGCGCACCGCGCCGCTCTGCGTCGCGGCCGCGAACGGTGCGCCGGACGCGGCGAGGCCGCTGACATGGCCGCGCGACAGCGTGCCGGCCTGCAGCCCTTCCTGGGAGAGAAAGGCCCGCGCCGCCTGATCGGCGCTCGAACCGTCCGCGAGCGTCAGCTCGATCACCGCGTCTCGCTGCCCGCTGACCGCCGCGACGGCCTGCTTGCCGTTGAACGTGCTCCACCCGCCGGGGAAGCCGATCCGGAACTTGAGATCCGGATGGAAGAAATCCGTTCCCTTGAAGAACCCTTCGCGCGGATTCATGCCGTAGATCATGCCGTCGAGGCGCCGCTCGTAGCCGTCCCGATTGACCACGGTGCCGGCGAAGTCCTGGGGCAAGGCCGCGATCTGCGTGTTGAGGCGCTCGGCGCGGTTCGCGGGATTGGGGTGCGTGGCGAGCCACTCCGGCAGGCGGCCGGCCCCTTCCGCGGCGCTGACGCGCTCCAGCATCCGGAAGACGTGCGGCATCTGCCGCGGGTCGTAATTCGCGCGCTGCAGGTAGCGCAGCCCGAGCTGATCGGCCTGATTCTCGTCGTCGCGCGAGAACTTGAGGAACAGCACGCCGAGCGCCTGACTCGCGATCCCGGCGTAGCGCTCGATCGTGGAGCTCGCGATCGACCCGACGGCGAGGCCCAGACCGGCCAACTGCTGCGTGCTCAGCTGGGCGGCCGTATGCCGGGCGGTGACGTGGCCGATTTCGTGGCCGACCACGCCGGCCAACTCGGCTTCGGAGTTGAGGTGCGCCATGATGCCGCGCGTCACGTACACGTAGCCGCCGGGCACCGCGAAGGCGTTGACGGCCGGATCGTCCACCACCCGGAACGTCCAGGGCAGCTTGGTGCGCTCGGACGTCGCCGCGAGCCGGGTGCCGAGATCCTGGATGTAGCGCTGCAACGCCGGATCGGGATACAGGCCGATGCTGGCCACGATTTCCTTGTCGTACTGCGTGCCCATTTCGATTTCCTGGGCTTCGCTCACGAGCATCAACTCTTGGCGGCCCGTCGCCGGATTGCGAGCGCATCCGGCAAGGGCCGTGGCGGCGAGCGTCGCCGCCAACAGCCGTGTGTGGAGCATCAGTTGTCGGTCTCTCGGTCGGTCGAGGCTGGGCTGCGCATACCGCCTCCGCTCGGAATGTGATGATGGAAGACTGGTGCCGGGAAATCTCGGCACCGCGCTGCTTCCTCCGGCATCCGTCGCCGGATTGACAAACGACGTAGCACTGACCGGCGCGGGGGGGGGGCATGCCGCAGGTGCCGAGGGATTAACTCGTCCGAGTGTTTGCACCCGGGGACGCTCGCGGCGTTGCGGGGGTCCGGATATCAATCGGACGGCTGAAAACGGGTTAACGTCGGGGGGCGAGAGGCCGCTCCGGCGACCTAGTTCTTTGGAGGTGGCGGGTGATACGTCGCGCGGCGGGGGTTGACTTGAGGATTAACCCGGTCGAGGTTTTTTTCGTGCCGCGCCCACTCGCCCAATGACCGCCATGAGCCACGCTCGTTCCGGCGCCAAGTCCGACGGCGCGATGAGCAAGAAGATTCTCGTGCTGGTGATCGAGGACAATCGTCTGCTGCGCGATGGTCTCGTCACGATGCTGGAAGCGCAACCCGATTTCAAAGTCGTCGGCGCCGCCGAAGGCGCCGCGTCGGCGCTGCAACGCATCCACGAGCACAAGCCGCACGTGGTGCTCGTGGACGCCGCGCTCGGCAAGCACCGCAGTCACCGGCTGGTGGAGAGTCTCAAGGAGTCGGCGCCGAACGCGCGGCTCGTGATGATGGATCTCCTGCCCGAAGAAGAAGACGTCATCGACTTCATCAAACGCGGGGCGAACGGCTTCATCGCCAAGGATGCGTCCCTCGAAGACTTCATCAATACGATTCGTCACGTGGCACAGGGCGGCGAAGTCGTGCCGCCGTCGCTGACCGGTACGCTGCTGTCGCACATCGCGAAGCAGGCGTCGGCGCTGCGCGGATCGCCGATGATGGCGCCGGTGCGGATGACCAAGCGCGAGCAGCAGATCACCGACTTGATCGCCGAAGGACTGAGCAACAAGGAGATCGCGCAGCGGCTCAACATCGCGACGTACACGGTGAAGAGTCACGTGCACAACATTCTCGAAAAACTGGCGCTGCACAGCCGGCTCCAGATCGCGGCGCACGCGCACAAGAAGGCTCCGCCCAAAGGCGATCGCCGCAAGTTCGCGCGCTGAGCGTGCGCGCGTGAAACGCAACGCGGCGCCGCTCGTGAGAGCGGCGCCGCGCTGTTGTCAGGTGCCGTGGGTGGTTACAGCTTCACGACGTTCTGCGCCGCCGGGCCTTTCTGACCCTGCACGACTTCGAACTCGACCCGCTGGCCTTCGGCCAGCGACTTGAACCCCTCCGCCTGAATGGCGGTGTGATGCACGAAGCAATCCTTGTCGCCGTTCTCGGGCGTGATAAACCCGAAACCCTTGGCGTCGTTGAACCACTTCACGGTACCGGTAATGCGTGCCATCTGTGCGTACTCCTACGGTGTTATTGGTCCCGGCGACTGCCGCTCTTCGCCTTCCGGCGCGCCGCAGCTTTGTCTTTCCGCCGCCGTCGAACGGCAGGGCTCTCATAGAAGCGTTTCTTCTTCATATCCTGGAACAGGCCGGCCTTGGTGACCTGACGGCGGAATTTCTTGAGGACGAATTCCAACCGGTCGGTCTCGTTCAGCGTGACTTGCATGCGGCCCTTTCCAGGCTGAGAGCGGATCCCAAAAACACGACGAGGACCGCGGGCGATAGCCCAGGTCCTCGTACGGTCTCTGGTCTCCAGCGCACGGCACCGTGCCGTGGCCCTTCGCTCGCCCAAAGCATGGCTGGTGGGGAGACCGAAGTCAATGGGGGCGGTGGAACTAATCCTCCCGGCAGGGTAGGGTTCCGGCGTCCCGCTCAGGATCCCGCAATGTCCGTAGTTCCCGGTAGGGTCGCCGTTGCCCTGATGCTCGCCGTTCCCGCGGCCCTCGCGGCGCAGGACAGCCTCCCCGATTCCGCCGCCCGCGCCTCGCCGGTTTCGCTCTCCGCGTTCACGCTGCAACGCCTCCCCATCGACGATCCCCGGCACGCGTTGCCGCTCGTGCCCGGCGTGGTGCTGCGGGTGGGGGACGTCGGGATCGATACGCGGCCGGTGCTGGTGATCCGCGGCGGTCGCGGCGCCGCGAATGTCTACGTCGACGGCGCCTCCCTGCGCTTCCAAACTCGCAGCGCGCCGGGGCTGGCACTCCCCATCAGCGCGATCGATCACGTCACCGTGATCACAGGCGTCGCGCCGGTCGAGTTGGCCGACGCGGCCGGCGGCGCGTTGTGGTACGAAACGCGGCGGGGAGGAGCGCGCTGGAACGGCGCTGCGCGCTGGGACAGCGATGAGCCATTTGGCAGCAGCTCCACCGTCGGGTACAACCGCATCGAGGCGGACGTCGGCGGGCCGTTGGGCGGCCGCGCGCGGGTGTTCGTGACGGCCGGCGTCCAGGGCCAGCGTTCCGCGTATCGCGGTCCGGGTGCGGCCGCGGTGCCCACCTACGTCCCCGCCGGATTCGATACCACGGTGACGGACGGCGGCGGGGCGCAAGTCACGCTGCCGCTCCTGGCCCAGTGGAGCGGCGCATGTGACGCGGGCGCGAACAGCGGCGTCGAGTGTCAGGGGCTGCGACGCCCGTTCGACTGGAACAGCGCGCGCCGCGTCCAGGCGCGAATGGAATGGCCATACGGATCCGCGTCCGGCATCTCCGTCACGGGGATCGGCATCGAGATGCAACGGCGCGACTTCCCCGGCACCGACATCTTGAATCCCGCGCTGTACGCGGGGCGGCGGGCGTGGTCCGCCGCGGCGATCGTGAACTGGCGCCACGCCCTCGGCGCGCTGCGCGGGTGGCCGGTGAGGCTCGAAACGAATATCGCGCTGGTGCGTCACGGGGAGCGGGGTGGACCCCTCGAGCCCGATGCCGAACTCGCCACCCGCGATCCCGCCCTGGGGGTCGCCTTCGAGTCCCTCCGTTTCCTCGGTGCCGACTCCATGGACCTGCCGGTGAGTAACGCGCTGATTCGCGATGTCCGAACCAATAGCGGCACCCGCGGAGTGCCTTTTTTTGGAAACGCCAATCAAGTTGGACAGGCGCATCGGGGGAATCCGTATGGCCTGAGCTCGGCCGGGTGGTGGACGTCGGGGTTGGACGGGACGCTGACCGATGTGGCCGAGCGTCGCGTGGCGATACGATCTGCGCTGATCTGGTCCCTCGGGCGACACACCGTCACGATTGGTGTCGATGGGGAGCGCTCGCGGATCGCCGCGTACTCGTCGAATCTCCTGCGTCAGGTCGACCTCGACGTCTTCGCCGCCCGGCCGACGCGGATCGCCCTCTTGGCTGGCGACCGGTTCTGGGTGGACGACCGGACCGTCCTGGACGCCGCAGTCCGCTACGATCGCTTCGATCCTGGCGGCGAGTTACCGAACACTCCCCTGTTCGTTTCTTCCAGCGGCCCGGCGCTGTGGAATCCCCTTTCCGCCACCGACGATACGGCGTACGCCAACTCCGTCGAGCGCGTATTCCACCCCGCGAGCGTGAACGGCATCGTGTCCGCTCGACTGCGGCTCCAGTACGCCATACGACGCAACGTCGACTTCCACCTCGCCTACGTCCGCGCCGCGGAGCCGCCGCCGTGGGGTACGTTGTTCGCACATGCCAACAGCGACCTGAGCTTCACCAATACCGGTGACATGGTAGGCACCGATGTGCGGTTCGCAGTCCCGTGGCTATTCGAGCTTGGCCTGCGCTCCCCGCTGGGCGGACGAACGAGACTGGATGTCCGGGCGTACTGGAGAGATCTGCCTCGGTACGAAGGACGGTTTCGCCAGTTCTCCGATCCGCGCGACCCTACACGGGTCCTGACGATCAACGCGCTCTCGCTGGTCGAGAACCGCCGGGGGACGGGACTCGACCTGGGCATTGACTGGCGCGCCGGCCGACTCGGCCTCCAGGGTGCGTATTCGCTGGCGCGTACGGCGGCGGATGGCGAACCGGGTGTGCTACCGCGCATCGCCAGTGTGACATCCCATGCGTTGGCCTTGATGGTGGACCTGGCTCTGCCAGAGGGGAATGCGATCACGCAGGGGATGAACGCCGTGCTCCTCGCCCGCGCTCAAAGCGGTGACGCGTACACGCGCCTCGAGAATGAAGGGCGCGGCATTCTGACCTTCGAGTTGGGCGGAGTTCCGGCGGAGGATCGCGATGCGTCGCGGATTTCCTGGACGACGCGGCTGGACCTGCAGATCGCCAAATCGGTGCGGGTCGCGGGACGGGATTGGTCGGTCTACCTCGACGCGCGCAACGTCGTCAATGCGCGCAACCTGATGGCCCTGTTCGCGGAAACAGGCGCCACCACCAACGACCGCCACCGTCTGCAGACGATCGGCGATCCCACCCTGCCGACCGGTCAGTATGCCATCCTTCGCGACGAAGCCCAGAATGCGGGGGCGCTCGAGCCCGACGGCACGACCGTCAACCTCACCGCCTGTTCGGTGTGGGGAAACCCGGTGAATTGCGTAGCGCTCACGCGCGTGGAGCGCCGCTTTGGCGACGGCGACCGGTTGTACACCCTCGCCGAGCAGCAGGCTGCCTTCAACGCCTATTACGACGACTTTTTCGGCGCGTGGCGGTTTTACGGCTCCGGCCGCACGCTGCGGGTGGGCGTGAGGCTCGGATTCTAGGCCCGCGGTTGAATCCCCGGGGTTCGCGTGCGAAGTTAGGGGCCCATGCGCCCCCTTCTTCTATTAGCCGCCGCCCTGGTGGGCGGCGCTTGCCGCCTGCCCGCGCCCGAGGATCCGGAGCAGGCGCGGAACGGCCGCGGCGGCGGTTCCCCCCCGCTGCCGGCGCCGGTGCGCGACACGCTCCTCGAACAGCGCGCCGCGCAGCTCGAGCTGCGGCTGCTCGGCAAGGAAGCGGAAGTCGAAGAGCTGCAGGGACGCCTCGATGATGCGCGCCGCGAGGTCGTGCGCGCGATGGCGCGCGCGCAGTCGCTCGCCACTCGTGCCGAAGCGGCCTCGGGCATGGCCGAAGCAGAGATCGCGCTGCAAGCGCTCGCCAACATCACGGGACCAAGCCGCGCTCCGGAAGTCTCCCAGGCCAAGCAGCTCCTCGATCTCGCGACCGCGGAGTTCAACAAGCAGAACTACGGTGGGGCCCTCTACCTGGCCGCGCAGGCGAAAAGCGCGGCGGCGGTGGGACAGGCGCGCCTCGGGGCGGGCGAGCGGGGCGTCGGGCGCGAGGGGGAGGTGCCGTTCGCCGTGCCGCTGCGGCTGCAGACGACGGGGCGCGCGAACGTCCGGGCAGGGCCGGGATCGCACTTCGCGGTGTCCTACACGCTCGATGGCGGCACGCCGGTCACCGCGTACGCGTACGCCGATCAGTGGGTGCGCGTCAGCGACGAATCCGGCCGGCCCGGCTGGATCTACCAGGCGCTGATCGGACGCCGCCCGCCCGGCTAGGGTGAGGCGGCCACCGGCGCGGGGCCGCTCGCCGCGACGACGCGATCGCCGCCGGCCCGCTTCGCCTGGTACAGCGCCGCGTCGGCGGCGGCGATCAACGCGTCGGGGGTGTCGCCGTGCAGCGGAAATTCGGCGACCCCCAGGCTGATCGTCACGGCCCCCTCCGGCAGCTTCTCCGACGTCAGGCGCGCGCGAATCCGTTCCGCCACGTCCACGCCACCGGCGGCGCGCGTCTCCGGCATCATCACCAGGAATTCCTCGCCGCCGTAGCGCGCCACCAGATCGACGTCGCGGCTCACGTCGCGCATGATCGCCGCCACCCGCTTGAGCGCCGCATCCCCCGCCTGATGGCCGTGCGCGTCGTTGTACTTCTTGAACAGATCCAGGTCCGCCATCAAGACGGCAAAGGGGTGGCTCAGACGGCGCGAGCGGCGGACCTCGTTCTCCAGGGTCTCCATCATGCGCCGCCGGTTGAAGAGGCCGGTCAGCGGATCGGTGACCGAGAGCCGTTCCAACTCGGCGCGGCTCTCGCGCAACCGCACGACCATGTTGTTGAAGACCGACGTCAGGTATCCCACTTCGCCGCCGGTTGTGACCGGCAGGCCCACGTCGAGATCGCCCTGCGCGACCGCGGCGGCGGCCTGCGTGAGACGGTTGAGCGGGCGGACGATGATCAGGCTGAGGAGATAGCCGAGCGCGCCGACGACGGCGAGCAACAGCGCCAGGATCATGATCGTGACATTGCGCAGCCGGGCGACTTCGCTGAACGCCTCGGCGGACGGGATCTCCGCCACCACCACCCAGCCCAGCGCCGGCATGCGGCGCACGCTGCCGAGTACGCGCTCGCCGGAGAAGCTCGAGTACTGCACGGCCCGGCCCTCGCGCTCCAGGAGCCAATCGGTGCCGCGCGCGTTGAACCCCTGCCGCATCAGCGTGTCGGAGCTGCCGCGCGAGCTGACGATCAGGCTGCCGCGCTCGGTCATGATGTAGATCTGTCCCGCTTCGCCCGGCGAGAACTGCCGCAGCGTGTCGGCGACCGACGCGAGATCGAGCCGCGCGGTCAGCGCGCCCAGCAGCCGGCCGCTGCCGCCGGACCGGATCGGGACGGCGACCACCATCTCGGCGCGGTTCCGCGTCGAATCCCAGTAGGGCGGCGCGAGGACCCACTCGCTCGACTGCAGCTCGCTCAGCCAGCCGGGCGGCAGCGTCACGGCGCGCCCCTGCCGGTCGCTCGAGGCGATCACGTGCCCGTGCAAGTCCACCACGAGCAGCTCGGCATAATCGACGAACCGCTCGCGCACCGACGCGACGTAGTCCGTGAGCCGGCCATGCGCGCGCCCCGAGCGCGCGGGCTCGCCCTTCACCTGCGGAATGCGCTCGAGATTTTCGCCGACTTCGTAGGAAATGGAAAAGACGCGCAGATCGTAGCGGCGCTCCTTGGTCCAGAGGTCCAGCTCGCGGACCGCCTGGGCGCTCGCGCTCAACAGCTCCTCGGACGCCTTGGCCCGCAGCGCGCGCTTGTTCTCGACGTATGACACCCACGCGGTCGTGATCGACGGCACCAGAGTGGCGAGCACGGCAAAGACCAGCACCTTGGCGCGGATGCTGTCCAGCCGAAAGACACTCAAGCGTCGTGCGATAGACCCTCCTGGGAGTTCCCGAAGATTCACGGCGCGGGCGTTATTGCAAGCAGGACCAGGGAGCCGTGCTCCGAATCACGTGTGATGCACCTCACCGGAGCGGCGCCCCGGCGGCGATCCACCGGCCCAACAGCTGCCGCTCCGCGGGCGTCATCCCGGTCTTGTTCCCGAGCGGCATGGCCTCGGTCAGCACCGCCCGCGCCAGGATCCGGTCAGCGTAGCGGGCGACGCTTTCGGGCGTGTCGAACGCCACTCCCGAGGGCGCGGGGCCGAAGGTCGCGTCCGTCGGGTACGCAGAGTGGCAGGGGAGACAGCGCGCGTTGATGGTGGCGCGCGCCTCGGCGAAGCTCGGCACGCCGCCGCTCGGGGTCGCGCTGGAGGGACGCCCCGCGATGAGCACCACCGCCCCCACCGCGGCGGCCGCCGGAACGATCGCCCACCGGGCGCGGGGACCGGCGCCGATCATGACGTGGCGCACCGCCGCGCCCACGACGAGGAGCAGCAGCAGGACGAGCCAGTTGAGCGCGCTCGCGTACGTCGCGGGATAATGATGGCTCAGCATGATGAAGAGGAGCGGGAACGTCATGTAGCTGTTGTGCACCGAGCGGCGCTTGGCGCGCTCGCCCAGCGTGAAGTCGGCGGCGCGGCCCGCCTGCGTGGCGGCGACCATCTCGCGCTGCGCCGGGATGATCCGCATCCAGACGTTCGCGACCATGATCGTGCCCAGCAGCGAGCCGACGTGCATGTACGCCGCGCGGCCGGCCAGGACTTGGCACAGCAGGATCGTGCACGCGGCGAGGAGCAGCAGCGAGATCGCGCCCGCGATGGCGGGACGATGCGCGAGCGGTGAGCGCCACAATCCGTCGTACACCGCCCACCCCGCGACCAGCAGTCCGATCCCCAGCGCGGTCGCCGTGCCGCGGCCGATGTTCGAGACCGCGGGGTCGAGCAGAAACGCGCCGCTCAGGTAATAGACGAGCACCAGGAGGGCGATGCCGCTGATCCACGTCAGCATCGCTTCCCATTTGAACCAGTGGAGTGCGGCGGGGACTTCGCCGGGACCGGGACGGCGTTTTTCGACCTGGTAGAAGCCGCCGCTGTGCACCAGCCAGAGATCGCCTTCGACGCCCGGCCGGGGGGCGTCCGGCCGGCGCAGTGCCCGGTCCAACCAGATGAAATAGAAGGAGCTGCCGATCCAGGCGATGCCGGCGATGAAGTGCAACCACCGCAGAAAGAGGTTCAGCCAATCACCGAGCCAAGCCGTCATAAGGGAGGTAATTTCACCGTGAAACCGGACCGGGCCAGCCCCCGTCAAGAATGGCGGTCCGTCCGCCGCCTCTCGTACTCCGGAGCGCTCATGAAGCGATCGCGCGTCATCGTCTTCATCCTTCCCGTGGCTCTCGCATGCGCCAATGCCGGTGCCGACGACGGCTCGAGCCGGCCGTACAACGTCGGCGTCGTCGATCGCGGTGAGGTGCGCGTGACCGTCGAAGAGACCGGCGTCGTCGAACCCGAGCGCAGCATCGTCGTCAAATCCCCTATTTCCGGCGTGGTCGAGCGGCTGCACGCCCGCGAAGGGGATCGCGTCGCCCCCGGCCAGCTGCTGGCGCGCATCCTGCCCGACATCGCGCAGGCCAACAGTCTCGCCGAGCTGCGCAGCCAGATCGCCGCGGCGCGCATCGCGCGCGACAACGCGCAGCGCGACTACGACCGTGGGCAGGCATTGTCCGCCATCGGCGGAGTCACCCAGGCGGAGCTCGATCAGCGGCGCGTCGCGTACGAGCAGGCGGAGAACCAGTGGGTCACGGCGCAGGATCAGCTGCGG
>JAUYMC010000204.1 GCA_030699545.1 Gemmatimonadales bacterium
GCAGAAGATCGCCCGGCCGCGACAGGTGTACGTCGGCCCCGAGCAACGTGACTACCAGCCCATCGAGAGGCGGTCCTGATGCCTACGTACATCATGCTGTCGAACCTGACGGACGAAGGCGCCAAGACGCTGAAGGCCAACCCCAAGCGCCTGCAGGAAGTGAACAAGGAAATCGAGAAGTTCGGGGCCAAGGTCACGGCGCAATACGCCGTGCTCGGCCCCTACGACTTCGTCAGCATCATGGAATGTCCCGACAACGAGACGATCGCACGGGTGTCGGTGGAGCTGGCGTCGCGCGGCACCGTGCACCTGCTCACCCTGCCGGCGGTCCCGATCGCGAACTTCGTCCGGAACCTGAAACCCTAGCGCCGTTTCCCGCCCCGGCGCGGCCGCATCGAGCGCTCCGGCTTGGGCGCCGCGCGGTCGTCGAGCGGCTTGGGCTGCAGCGGCGGCACCGACGGCTCGAATCCCGGAATCACTTCGCGCGGGAAGCGTTGGCCGATCAGCTTCTCGACATCGGCCATCAGCAGCCACTCGTCGGGCGAAATCAGCGTCAGCGCCAGACCCTGCGCGCCGGCCCGCGCCGTCCGCCCCACCCGGTGCACATAGACTTCGGGGTCGGTCGGCACGTCGAAGTTCACGACCATCCGGATGCCGTCCACATCGATGCCGCGCGCCGCGATGTCGGTCGCCACGAGGATCTCCGCCGTTCCCTCGCGGAACTGATCGAGCGTGCGCGTGCGATGGCTCTGGGCCTTGTCGCCGTGCAGCGCGTTCGCCGCGATCCCTTCGCGGCGCAGGAACGTCACCAGCTTGTCGGCGCCGTACTTGGTGCGCGTGAAGATCAGCGTCTGGCCCGCCGGCTTGGCCTTGAGGATCGTGCCGAGGGCGCCGCGCTTCTGGAGCTTGTCGACCGCCACGATCACGTGCTCGATGCCCTCGGCGGCCTGGGCGCGCCGGCCGATTTCGACCGAGGCGTGGCCGTTCAGCGCCCGCCGCGCCAGCGCGTCCACCTCGGGGGAGATGGTCGCCGAGAACAGCATCGTCTGCCGCTCGTCGGGCAGCTCCTTGAGAATGCGCCGCACGTCGGGCGCGAAACCCATGTCGAGCATGCGGTCAGCCTCGTCGAGCACCAGGACCTCGAGCCGCGAAAAGTCGACGTGCCCGCGCTCCATGTGATCGAGCAGCCGCCCGGGCGTCGCGACCACGATGTCGGCACCATGGCGGAGCGCGCGCGTTTGCGGCTCCATGCCGACCCCGCCGTACACGGCCGCGCCGGTCAGATGCGTATGGCGTCCGTACGCGCGAATGCTGGTCGCGACCTGCTCGGCCAGCTCACGCGTCGGCACGAGCACGAGGGCCCGCACGCCGCGCACGCCGCCGGTGAGGCGCTGCAGGATCGGCAGCACGAACGCCGCCGTCTTCCCCGTGCCGGTCTGCGCGGACCCGATGAGGTCGCGGCCGGCCAGCGCCAGCGGAATGGCTTCGGTTTGAATGGGGGTGGGCTGCGCGTAGCCTTCATCGGCGACTGCACGCACGAGCTCGGGCGCCAGGCCCAGGGCTGCGAATGGCATAATGGTACAACTCCTTTACTGCACACACACGCGCGCCGCGAGGTGACCCAGTGCCACCACGTCTTCAGCGCTGCTTCAGTTTTCGAACCTGAGGGAGAAGTACCGTGCGTGTGTACAGCGACGGAGTCCCTGAGCGGGACTATCCGGAAGGATGCCAGCTCGCGGTTCACTACGACGTGCAAGGTAACGACCTGGACCCCGAATTGGAAGCAGATGGCAAGGGAGACGCTGAAGAGGCCAGGAGGCTGAGCACCTATAAGGACTCCAGGTGCGAGAACTTACCTCGTACCTGAGGCCTCATCTCCCCTCAGCCTCTCGGCCTCTGCGCGTCTCCTGTTACCTCGACGTCTCAGCCCTCGTCGCCGGCTCGGTGCCCCACCACCACATGTTCGGCAACGCCCGCTCCCGCGGCCAGACCTCATTGAGCGTT
This sequence comes from Gemmatimonadales bacterium, assembly GCA_030699545.1. GTDB lineage: Bacteria > Gemmatimonadota > Gemmatimonadetes > Gemmatimonadales > GWC2-71-9 > 20CM-2-65-7. The sequence goes on from JAUYMC010000204.1 coordinate 2,005, forward strand.
TCGCCCTCATACAGCCGCCCGTTCTTCATCACGTAGTGCACCGTATTCGTCTGCCGGATATCCGTGAGCGGATTGCCGTCCAGCACGATCAGGTCGGCCAGCTTGCCCGGCTCCAGCGAGCCCAGATCCTGCTCCATCCCGATCGCGTACGCGCCGTTGATCGTGCCGACGCGCAGCACATCGTGAGGCTTCATCCCGCCGGCCGCCATCGCCCACAGCTCCCAATGGTCGCCGAGCCCGTCCATCTGGCCGTGCCCACCCAGCCCCACCCGGCCGCCGGCCTGCAGAATCGCATTCGCCGCCGCCGCGAGGCGCGGGAAGACATACTGGTTTTCGCGGAACCACGGCCGCCGCTCGGCGCGCTGGTCGATCTCCTCGTGCGGCATGAAACGCCGGACCTTGCGGTCGTCGTGAATGTCGTGGCGTTGATAGAAGTAGTTCTCGCTCCAGGGGCCGCCGTAGGAAACGAGCAGCGTCGGCGTGTACGTAATCCCCGACTGCGCGATCAGCCGCACCGCATCCTGATAGAGCGGCATGATCGGATAACTATGCTCGTGGCCGGGGTACCCGTCGATGACGGCGGTCAGATTCATCTTGAAGTCGAGACCGCCTTCGATCGTGGGCATCAAGCCCAGCTCTCTCGCCGCCATGATCACCCACTGCCGCTGCTTGCGGTTGCCCGTCATGTACATCTTGATCGTGTTGATCCCGTAGAAGTCGCTGTAGCGCTTCAGCGCCTGCCGCGTGTCCTCGAGACTCTGGAAGTTCTCGTCCCAGAACACACCCGGCCCGGTGTGGTAGACGCGCGGGCCGATCATCTCGCCCGTCTCCACCAGGTCGGCATAGGTCAACACGTCCGTGGTCGCGGTCTGCGGATCGCGCGTCGTGGTCACGCCCCACGCGAGATTGGCGAGATAGCTCCACACCTGCGCCTGGTGGATGCCCCAGCCGCCGATCGGCCAGGGGTGGGCGTGCACGTCCACCAACCCGGGCATGATCGTCTTGCCCGCGACGTCGATCATGCGCGCTCCGGCCGGCGCCTCTCCTCGCGGTCCGACGGACACGATACGGTTCCCCGTCACGACGACATCGCCGTTCTCGATGACTTCGTCGCCCTTCATCGAGACGATGCGCGCGCCGCGCAGCACGACGGTGCCCTGCGGGACGTCGCGCGGCACGCGGATCGCGATGTCGACCCGGGGCGGCTCGTACGCCGGCACTTTGGACAGCGAATCGGAGCGCGTGCGTATGCGCGTCTGCACGGAATCGGGCAGCGCCTTCACCGAATCGCTCTTCAGCGAGTCGGCGCGCAAGGAATCGGCGGAGGTCTTGCGCCGCTCGGCGGAGTCCGCGGCGGCAAAATCCCAGCGCAGGAAGGAGCGCCCGATGGACCAGTAGGCCTGGCGCCCGTCGGGCCTCCACCCGACGAAATCGCCGCCGACCATCGTGAGACGCTTCGCGGGGAACGCGGCGGATGACGGGTCGGACACGTTGATCGCCGGCGTCGGCCCGCCCACGAACGGCAGCGCGACCATGTAGACGTAGTTGCCCACGACCGCCAGCACGCGATCGGAATCGGGACTGATGATGATCTCGCGGGCGGGGTTGGGCTCGGCGCCCGGGCCCGGGTAGGTGTACCCGGTCACCCGGATGTGCGCGCGGCGGTCGGTCCCGTCGTAGCGCATCGACACCAGCCCTTCCGGACCCTCGTACATGTAGATCCGGTTCCCATCCCGGCTGAAATGCGGGCGGCCCCGTGCAGTGACGGGCGCGATCCGCGTCATGGTGCCGCCGGCGGCCGGCACCCACGCCAGCTCGTACCCCGGCGCGAAATGCTGAGTCATCCGCGGCGCGCGCGGTCCCTTGACGAACACGATCCGGCTGCCGTCCGGCGACCACACCGGATTGTCGTAGAACGCCGTGTCGGCCGTCAGCCGCACCGGCCGTCCTCGCCCCCCCCCGTCCGCGCGGACTTTGTTGAGCGCGCCGCCCTGGTCGGTCCACGTGACGTACGCGAGCCACTGGCCGTCCGGCGACCATGCCGGCACCTGCTCCTTGACCGCCTCATTCGTCACGCGCCGGGGAGTACCCCCCGGAAGATCCATCACGTACAGGCGGTCGAGCGCGCTGAAGGCCAGCCGGCGGCCGTCGGGCGACGGGGTCGCGTTGCGAATCTGCCGGACCAGCACCGCCCCGGTGTCCACGCGCACCGGGGTATGCACCATCGGCCCCATGCGCTGCACGATGCTCGCCGTGAACGGAATGTCCGCCACGTCGCCGGACGGCACCGCCACCCGGCGCAGCTTGCCGCCGGCCGAGACGATCAGGGACCGGCTGTCGGGGGTGAATGACGCGCCGGGATACAGGTCGCGCGTGAACCGCGATTCCTGGTCGTCGCGGGTCACCGGATAGACGAGCCACCGTTCATCGCCGCTCGACAGATCGCGGAGCCGCAGCCCGGTTTCGGCGTCGTAGCGCGTCGCGTAGACGAGCCACTGGCCGTCGGGCGACAGCACCGGACGCATGGCGCTCCCGTACAGGTCCGTTTGGTTGAACAGGCGGCCCGTCTGCCGGTCGTAGATGGCGAGCTGCCACAGCGGGAACTGCAGGTTGTAGCCGAACCCGCCGCGATGGCGCGACACCCAGACGTAGCGCGGGTCCTTGCCGAAGGCGGCGCCGAGGGTGTTCATCGGCGGCGGCATGTTGGGGCCGACCTGGACACGCAGCATCGCCGCCCCCGACCCGCCGTCCTTGTGGTACAGCCACAGCTCGTACACGCTGCCGAGTACGCCGCTCGAGCGCGACGCCACGATGTAGTTGCCGTCGGGCGTCCACTCCGGAGAGACGTAGAGATTGTTGGCGCCCTTGGTCAGCGCCTTGGCCTTCGTGCCGTCTGCGTCGCACAGCCAGATGTTCTCGGCGCCGCTGCGATCGGAGAGAAACACGATCCGCTTGCCGTCCGGCGACCAACGGGGCTGCGAGTCGAATCCCGGCCCCGAGGTGATCCGGGTCGCGCGCCCGCCCGCCAGCGGCAAGGTATAGAGATCACCGAGCAGCTCGAAGACGATCGTCCGGCCGTCAGGCGAGACGTCGAGCGACATCCACGTGCCTTCGGACGCCTCGAACTCCACCGTGCGCGTCATGCGCAGCGGCAGGGAGTCGGTCTTCTTGGTCGTGTCGGGCTTGGTGGTGTCCGCGGGGGGCGGCGGCGGCGGCGGGGGCGGCGGGGGTGGATCCTGGGCGGCGAGGAAGCAGGGAACGAAAACGGCAAACGCGAGCAACGCACGCATCATCACGCTCCGATGCAACCAGACGCCGAAGTGGTCAAACGGGATTAGTGGGCAGAGTAATGCTACCACCTGTAATCCTGTTTGCCACTCGGCGTCCGTTACGTCTGCTGCGCCTTCTTGAAACGGTGTGCTAGATACTCAGGGCTCTCACTTGCCGCGGCGCCGGCTCCTGCGAGCGCAACACGATGCGCATGGCGTGCGTCTCGAGGTCGATCTCCCATCCGGCGATACGGGGGCGGACGAACTCCTCGCAGTCGGCGGGCGTCAGGCCTTCGCAGGTCGCGTCGAGAAACTCCATCAGCTTCATGCGCTTCTCGAGGTAGGTGCAGCCGTCACGACTCGCCGCGATGCGGATCCCGACGTCGTCGTCGAGCTGGCGCCGCACGAATCCCTGCGCCACTTCGAGCAGCCGCCCCACGATGACCCGCTCGAGCGGCACGCCGTCTTTGCGGGCGAGGCGCCGGTTGAGCATCCGCGCGCGGGCCGGATCGATGCACAGGCCCAACAGCTGCGTGCGCACTTCCGCGTGCGGCCGGCGGCGGCTCTTGGCGGTGCCATCCCGCTCCGCCTTGGCGCACGTCGGCAAGTCGTTGCGATGGAGCTTCAAGAACTTGGTCATCGGGGCGTAGACGTCCATCCGGCCGGGCGCCGGCGGCATCCGCCGTCCCGCGACGAGGTCAGCGATGTAGATCTCAGACACCTGAACCGCATCCGCCAACTCACGGGGGGTGCGCTTCAACTCGCGCAACCGGCGCCGCACCAGCTCACCAACTTTGACGGGACGCTTCAGGGGGAGGGCTGCCGCCATGGGTTCTCCTCTCGTTGCGGAATGAAACACCCGCGGGGCGCATCAAAAAGCACCCAGCGGGCTGATGAAGGAGCAATATCGCCAGATCGGGCTCAAAACGGTAGCTCTACGGGCGTACATCTCGCGCTCGGGGCGACTTTCGGAGCAGCAGGGCGGTCCCGACGAGCGCGATGGCCGCGAAGCTGAACCACTGAATCGCATAGAAGAGGTGGGGACCGTTGTCGAGCCGAACGGTCGGCCAGCGCCGAGGCAGCCCTCCTCCCGCGGCCTCGGGCCGCTCCTGCTGCACGACGACGGGAAGCAGGTCATAGGGTAGCCCCGCGAGCTGCGGGTCGACGTCCGCCCGCCCCCTCGGCGCCACGAACGCCACGCCCGCGACTTCGACCGTGTCGCCCTCGCGGTACGCCGCCTGGTCGACCGTAAACGCGTCAGGCGAGGGCACCCACCCACGGTCGACATAGACCGCGATGCCGGGCCCGAGCCGCAGCGGCGTCACCAGCGCGACGCCCGGCGTCCCGTCAAAGCTCCGGGCCGGCCAAACGCGCTCATGGTCGTAGTCAAAGACGCCGCGGGCGACGATGCGCCGCCGGTCGAGGGAGTCGGCGTGGCGTGAGACCGTCTCGTGGAGCGTGATCGGGGAGAGCGCGAGCCGCGCCGCGACTGCCGCATTGCGCGCTCGGCGCTGGCTCAGGCGATCGAGCTGCCAGATGCCGAGGCGAAGGCACCCCCCGGTGACCACCACCGCCACGACCGCGAGGATCACATCAGCCCGCCGCCAGGTCACCGGGCGTCCGTCAGGGCCAGTTTAGCGGCTCGGGACAGGCGGCGGATGGCCGCCTCACGTCGCAAGGCGGCGGCGCGGTCGGACACCGGCTCGTGGTAGGCCAGCCGCACCGGCCGACGCGACCGGGTATACGCGCTCGCGGTGCCCGCGGCATGAGCGAGGAGTCGCTTGGACAGGTCGTTGGTGATTCCGGTGTAGAGTGATCCATCGCGGCAGCGCAGGAGATAGACCGTCCAAACCGTGGACACGCGTGCAAGCTAACGCCATTTTCCCGCAGCGTGAGCCTGGGACGCCGAGTCTTCGCGTGGTGCCTGTTCGACTGGGCCAACTCTCCTTATACGACCCTCGTCGTCACGTTCATCTATTCCGCCTATTTCGCGCAGGCGTTCGCGCCCGACGTGATCACCGGGACGGCGTGGTGGTCGCGCGCCGTCGCGATCGCGGGCCTGGCGGTGGCGCTGCTCGCGCCCCTGCTGGGCGCCCTGGCCGACCGCGCGGGGCTGCGGCTCCGGTTCCTCGCGATGACGACCGCCACCTGCGTCGCGGCGACCGCCGCCCTCGCGTTCGTCCCCCCCGGACCGGAGCGCGCGTGGACGGCGCTGCTGCTGTTCGTCGTTGCGGACATCGGCTTCGAGCTGGGGATGCTGTTCTACAACGCGCTGTTGCCCGTGGTGGCCCATCCGCAGCAGATGGGCCGCGTGTCGGGTTATGGGTGGGCGCTGGGCTATGCGGGCGGCCTCGTGGCGCTCGTCGTGGCGCTCGTGGGA
>JAUYMC010000206.1 GCA_030699545.1 Gemmatimonadales bacterium
GAACCCCTCGATGTCGAAGGCCGTGTCAGGGATGCGGAGCGAGAAGGTGGTGGCCACGGAAGTCTCGATGTTCTCAGCGATCATTCACCCCAGCCGCGTGGTAGCAGTGGATGTTGGTGATGCTCACGTCCAGGTTGCGCCCGGCGATCATCCCCGCCAGGCCGTCCGATGCGGCCGGCAGCGGCACGCCCGTGAACGTGAACCCGAAGAGGAGCACGTTGTTGGTGTCCCGGATCTCCATGGAGACCGCTGGCGTGGCGTCGATGAGGCGGATCCGCACGATGCGCGGCGTCGACTGCACGAACGCCACGCCGGTGTCTTCGAGGGTCTGCGTGACGCCGTCGCTCACCGAGAACTGGTAGGTCGCGTCGCCAGCGGGTTGGCTCCGCCGCACCGCCGCGTGCACGACGGCCGGGGTGTCCGAGGCCAGCATCGTCAGCGGGTCCGCCGCGAGCCCGATCCAGTCCCGGCGCGGGACGGCGGCGGCTGCGGTCACGTTCCACTTGGCGCGCCACTGCGTGTTCCAGCGCCGCTGGTGCGGGTGCACGGTCGTGGAGCCGAAGATCGCCCCGCCGTCGACCCCGGCCATCATGGTCATGCGCTTGAACATGCCGTTCGCGTCGCTGCCGGCGGCGCCACCGACGTCGATGAGCGTCGTATCGCCGTACAGGCCCACGGTGTTGAGTCCCGTCGTCGTGGGCATCACCAGCCCGTACTGGCCCGGCCGGTTCTGGGTGAGGACCGCCTGTAGCGTCGCCGGCAGTGGCGTGCTGTGGATGGCCGAGGGTGCCCCCACTAGTCGTGCTCCACCAGCAGGCGCACGGCCTGCGTGCCGGCGGCCACGATGCCGCGGACCTCGCCGGTGCCCTCGAACGTGTAGCTCTCGCCGGGAGTGTCCGGGTTTTGCCCGTTGACGAGCGGGAAGCCGGCCACCACGGTGACGCCGGCGCCGCCCAGGAACACGATCTGGCCCGTGTTGTCGCCGTTGTTGCGGATGGTCACGCGTCGGCGCACCGTGGAGGCCGCGACAATGACCTTGCCGCCCACGGTGGTGTCGACCACCACTTCGGAGGCGGTGAGGAGTGAACCGCTGCTGGCTCCCATTACGGACTCTCCGTGATGACGACCGCGCTCGCGCCGGCCGCGTTGCTGATGCCGTGGATGCCGGCGCCCGGCGCGCAGAAGAATGTCTTGTTCTCGCCGGCGGGGAGCACGAAGTTCGTGACCAGCGCCGGCCCGGCGCCGACGTGGATGTAGAGCGGTCCCGGCCCGCGGTTCTGGATCGTGGCCGCGCACATCGAGGGCGCCGGCCCGACCACGAGCGCCGTGCTGCCGGCGCCCACCGCGATGACGCTGGTGAGCGCGCTCGTGCCGCCGCCCGTGAGCGCGCGCGTGTGGAGCCGCCCGCTGCCGTCGGACTTGAGGGTGTCGTAGTCGCCGACGCCGACCCCAGACGAGGGGCTGTCGTTGCGAATCGCCATCGCCGGCACGCCCACGTCGGCGGCAGCCGCGAGCGCGTTCTGTGCCTTCCCGAGCCCCGTCGGCGCGGCCCCCCCGACCCGGAGCTGGCCCGTGGCGTCGACCTGCAGGTTGGCGTAGTCGCCGTCGGTGTCGACCAGCGATTCCGGCACGTCCTGGCGCACCGCGAGCGCCGGTACGCCCACGTCGTCGGCCGCCGCCGCCGTGTCTTCGACTTTCCCGAGCGCGTCGCCTTGCGCCCCGACGAGTCGCGGCATCGTCTCGGGAACGTTGCGCGCCCCGTCGGCGCGCCCCTGGTTCTCCCGGCGGGTGCCGGCGCTGTCCTCCGAACAGGTCTGCACCTCGTCGTCGGCGCAGTCGAGGTTGACCGACACGACGATCGGGGCGCCCACGAGCGCGACCAGCAGCGCGTTGCCGCTGGCGGTCAGGAGGAACCCGATCGTCTCGATGTCGCCCGCCGGGTCCACCGAGAACGGTGGCGGGTTGTGCGCCATCAGGATCGGCGATCGGGTGGGGAAGGCCATGGTGGTGGGTTACCGCTGGTCGGTGAGGGTGCCCCGGATGGTCCGGTCGCTGGTCTGCAGGGTCGGCATGTACGTCCAGCCGAGCAGCATGCCGGCGGCGTCGATGGGGGCGACGCCGAACGAGTTGCGGGCCTCGAGCGTGACCACGTCGTTGGGGAAGAGCGGGACGCAGATGTCGCGATCAGGATCGGCGATCGTGAACGGGAACCCGAGCCACGCGCTCCCGTCGGTGGCCGCGACGACGGCGCCATTCTGCCGGTCGAACGGCGGCACGACCTGGCCGTTGACCTGCACGCGCACGTCGATTTCGCCGCGGCTCGTCTCGGGATCGAGGTCGACGCCGACCCCCCGCAGCACCCCGTTGTTGCCGCTGTTCACGGTGAAGTCGACGAGCAGCGTGTACGCGCCGCCGGCGCCGACGGCGGGCAGCGCAATCGGCGGATCGCTCGAACCGGCCGCGCCCGTGCCCGCGTGGCGCTTGAAGCAGATCCCGTTGTAGGGCACGTCGCGGTGCGAGGGCAGGCGCGCGACCTGCTGAACGTTGACGAGGCCCTCCATCATGCACGCGCAGAGCACGCGCGACAGGTACTCGGCCTCGCACTGGAACTGCGGGGAGACCTGCGGCATCGGCGGGAAGTACCCGCCGACTTGCTGCTGGTGGTAGTACGCGTCGAGCGCGTTGGCGTACCCTGGGAGCCCGCCCGGCGGCAGGCCCTGGACGGGCTGCGGCAAGCCCTGGGGCCCCGGGATGCCGGCGGCCGCACCCGCCGGCATTCGATAGCCCTGTTGCCAGTAGCGATTCATGGTGTCCTTCCCGGCCCGAGCGCCAACGCTAGTTGGGCAGCTCGGTCATCTCGACGAACAGCTCGTCACCGGCCGCCACCGGATCGTGGTGCACCTGCACCGTGGCGTTGCCGGCCGCGCCGGCCGCGCGGCGCTCGACCTCCACGGTGACCGCCAGCACGTCGTTCTGGTCCATGGAGAGCGACGGGATGACGAGGTGCAGGAGCTCGTTGAACGGCCCGGCGATGGCGTCGAACGCCCGGGTCGTCCCGGGCACCGTGGCGACGCCGGCGATGGCCGCTCCGTTGAGCAGCACCCCGAGGTTGAGCCGCCCCGTCCCGCCGGCGCCACCCGCGGCGGTGGTCTGCCAGCGCACGAGCGCGAAGAGGTCCACGCGCCGCTCACGGAACCCCTGCCCCGGTCGCAGCTCGAAGGCGTGCGTCGCCACGACCGTGTTGGCCGCCCCGTCGGTCGCCACCACCGTGTCGGTCTCCACCGGATCCGAGAACGTCTGGACCGAGGCCGCGTCCTCGAGGCTGAACCCGGCCGCGGCCGGCGTGCCGGACCGCGACGCGAGCCCGTCGAGCGCCCCGGTGAACGCCGCCAGGTTCGAGATCTCGACGGGGAACGAATCGCCGATCACCGCCGGGTTGTGGTGCACCCGCACCGTGGCGTTGCCGGCCGCGCCGGCCACCACGCGCTCGATCTGCACGGCGACCTCGAACACGTCGTCGGCGTCGATGAGCGTGCCCTCGGGCAGCTCCACCACCAGGACCTCGCGGAACGGCCCCACGACGGCGTCGAGGACCTGCGTGGCGCCCTGCGCGGCAGTCACGCCGGTGATGGCCAGCCCGTTGCGCAGCAGCGTGAGGTTGAGGCGACCCGTCGCCCCAGCGCCACCGCCGACGGTGACTTCCCACGCGAACGAGCCGATGAGCGCCAGGCGCCCCGTGTGCGTCGGCGTCGGCGGCCGCAGGCCGAACCGCAGCGTCGCCGCCACGCCGACCGCAGCCGTCGGCACGACGGTATCGGTCTGCACGGGGTCGGACGCGACCGCGGCCGGCGACGCGCCGCGCACGGCGATGAGGTCGCCGTTGGTGCTCGAGAGGCACTGGAAGCTGGCCATGACTCACTCCTTGGGTGGCTGTGGTGTCGTTCGCGACCTGACCCTGGATCGCACGCCGGCGACGCGCCGGTTAGTGCATCGACGTGAGATCGAGCGCGCGGGCGTCGTAGATCCGGTAGCCGAAGAAGGCCACGTCGACCTCGACCTCCACGCCCTGCACGTTGTCGAAGAGCCAGAGCACGTTGCTGTTGCGCGAGAAGATCCGCGGCTTGGGCAGGAACCACGGCCGCGACCCGGCCGGGTGGTCGGTGTCGGACACCGAGATGAACCCGAGCGGCAGCGCCGCGCGCATGAGCTGGCGGTTCGTGGACCCGTCCACGATCTGGAACCGCAGCCCCTGGCCGGGGATCAGCACCGGCGGCGTCGCACCGTCGGTGATCTGCGCCACGGCGCCGGTCGCCACGAAGTCGGCCTCTTGGCCGATGCTCTGCACGACCTGGAACCGCGTGGCCGGGAACGGGATCACGGCCGGCGTGATGCCGAACGTGAGCCAGGCCGTCTCCTCGTTGCGGTCGAAGCGCACGCCGAAGGTCTGCACGATGATCTGCGCGACCGCGGCGGTCTGGCGCCGCATGCCCTCGAGGACGGCGCCCACCATCGGGTCGGGCACCCACGCGGGCGGCGGCGCCTGCATCCGCGCCGCCATCGGCGGCGCGGGCGGCTGCCCGTAGCCGTAGTGCTGCGGGTACATCGCCACCGGCATCGCACCGTACTGTCCGTAGGCCATGCGTCACTCCTCGCGGCGGTCTGGCGCCGCACGTTCACGTGCTGTGATCACTGCGGGTCGAACACCGTCTCCGCCAGCGTCGGCTGGTAGTCCGGCAGGTCGGGATCTTGGGCGATGCCCGACGCGCGCCGGTCCGCGTTGGACATGAGGTTGAGGTCGGGCTCGTCGTGGCCGAAGACGGTCTTGTACTGGCCGGGCTTGTAGGCCACGCGCACGCTGGTCGTGCGGGTGTTCCCGCCGATCGCCGCCACGCGCTCGGCCGCCTGCTTGTCGCCCACGCCGCGCAGCCGCTCGAGCGGGATCCCGCGGGGCTGGCCGCCACTGCCGTCGGCGCGCATCCCCACGCGGACCCGCGCCATGTGCTGCCGACGCTCCGGGCTGTAGTAGGTGTCCTCGAGGACGCCCACCGCGCCCTTGTGGTCCGTGCGCACGTGCCCGGCGATCGGGTCGTGCACGTCCACCTTCGCCGACCCCGTGATCTCCACGAGCTCGCCCTGCGGCGTCGGCGGCGCCGGTGGCGCCGCCGCGAGCTGCCGCGCCTCGCGGGCGCGGCGCCGCTGCTGGACGCTCTGGCGTCCGGGGATCCGTCGCTTGCTCGTCGTGGTCGTCTTGGTCGTCGTCACGTTCTGCTCCTGCCCCCTCTGGGGCGGTTGGGGCTGCTGCCGCGTCCGACCCGCCCGTGGGCGAGGCGGACGGGGCCGGGGGCGACGCCCCCGAACCCCTGGGCCCGTTGCCGAGCCCCGTACCGACCGACTACTGGACCTCGAAGCCGAACTCGCAGTCGAGGAAGCACCAGATCTCGGTGTTCTCCGCGAGCACGGCCGCCCCGGCGACGTTCAGCAACGCGCTGAACTGCTGCTGGGGCGGGATCGCGATCCGCCGCTTCGCGATGCTGAAGTGGCTGTGGAAGGCCGGCACGCCGTTGGTCGCGGACCCGGTGGCGAGCGCCGCACCCTGGAAGCCCGAGATGCCGAGGCCGCTCGGGAACCAGAAGCTCGGCGCCACCGCGTAGTCCTTGATCCCGACGGTGAACGTGAGCGTCGACGAGTAGAGGATGTTCTTCACATCCGCCACCTGCGTCGCATCGGCGATGTCCTCGTCGATGTGCTCGCGGATCCCGTAGACCACGGCCATGCGCGGTGCCGGCAGCGAGCCCCCGGTGGTGATCCCGGGGAAGATCTCGCGTGCCGTCTTGCCGGTGGGGTCGGTGAACAGCCGGAACTGGCCGTTCGGGGTGGCAGCGACCAGCTCGACCGAATCGTACACAGGCTGCACAATCGGTTCGAGGACTGCCTGCCCGAACTGGAACGGGCTGACGTCACGAATGGGCATTGGACTTGTCTCCTTGCTCGACGAGTGGTGAGGCTCTTCGCCTTCCCGCCAGGTCCGCGAACGGCCGAGCGGTCACTCGTCAGGGCCACGTGTCTCCGACATGCGGGGCGAACGCCGCCCGATGCCGGTCCAGTGGTGTCAAGCCCGTGTGGGCAGGGCAATCATCGAAGAGGCCCCTGCGGGCCGGCGCTAGAACGACTGCGAGAACGTCCCGGTCGCGTCGTCCCCGAACCCGAGGCCCATCATGCCGGCCTCGACCTGGTACGGGGTCCCGAGCCCCATCATCCCCGCCTCAACCTGGTACGGCGTGCCGTACCCACCCATGCCACTGTAGGGCAGCTGGACGTAGTCGCCCATGCCCCGGCCGCCCATCCCCGAGTAGGGCAGCTGCACGTAGTCGCGGAACCCCGCGAACGTGGGCAGCATCGGCACCACGTACTGGTTGAGGAGGTCGATCGCCGCGGCCACACCGCCGCCCACCAGCATGTAGTTGCCGATCTTCCGACCGCGGAAGACCATGCCGGCGATCGCCGCCGCCAGCCCGCCCGTGACGAGCTTCCACAGCGGCGCGAGGCTGGGGTTGGCCGCCCCGGCCCAGAAGCGCGAGATCCCGCCGACGACCATCGGCGTGAACGTGGTCGCCACGACGGCGCCCGCGCCCACCCCGAGGGCCATCTCCATCGTCCCGCCCCGGAAGATCGGGCCGATGATCGGCACCCCGCTCAGGCCGTTGGGGTTGCGACGCCGACGGCCACGCCGACGGCTGCGACGCCGGGGATTGCCCCGACGAGCCCGCCGACGGCCACGCGCCCGACGACGACGGCGCGGGTTGCCCCGACGAGCCCGCCGACGGCCACGCCGACGGCTGCGACGCCGGGGATTGCTCCGACGCGCCCGCCGACGGCCACGACGCCGCTTGCGCGGATTGCTCCGCCGGGCCCGACGCCGGCCGCGACGCCGGATACGACGGGGGTTGCTCCGGCGACCACGCCGGCGTCCACGACGGCGGGTACGCCGCTTGGTTCGAGCCATTGCGTTCCTCCTCCGCCTGATGGCGGCGTTGCGCCGACGACCGCGCCGCCGCTTCGTGCGGCGACCGGACTTGGACTTCGGCGGGTTCAACAGAATTCCGATGGCCATGACGATGGCCTCCTCGTGTACAGCTAGTGGTAGATCCAGTCCGTGGTGATGGTCTTGCGGGCGGCCCCACGGCGGTCCGCCACGTGGAGCTGGCGACCGTTCTCATCGGTCACGAGCTCTTGGCCGTTCTGGAAGGTGTGCCGGAACGGCGTCCCACGCTTCGAGCTCCCGCGGTACCCCTTGTTCGCGTGGTACTCGACGGCGAGCGCCTTGCCGACCCCGACGGCCATCACGGGTCGCGGGCCCGACTCCTTGCGCAGCTCGAACTCGACGCACGGGACGCCGTGGCGCTTCTTGAAGAGCTTCAGCGCCTTCACGAGCCGCTGGCGGTCGGGGGGCTTGAGCGAGGCGTAGTAGCGCAGGAACCGCTCGCCCCTCGCGCCGCCCATCGCCTTGGCGGCCTCGGCGACGACGGCCGGCACGCCGCCCGGGTTCGCCAGGATCGCCAGGCGCCCCGGGTTCTTCCGACGCGCGCGCGCCGCGACCTTGCGGGCCGCGCGCTTCGGGAGCGTTCGCGTCCCCGGCGGGCTCTTGGGCGTCTTCCGGCCGGTGATGGGCACGAGCACGGTCTGCACGCCGCTCGCGAGCCACTTCACCTTCGTGCCAGGCACGCGGTCGCGCGTCACGCTGTCCTTGAGGTGGCCGGTCACGACCTTGGTGCCGCTCGGGATCGCGCGCAGCCCGAGCTTCTTCTGGACGAACGCGCGCTCGCGCGCGTCGACGAAGATCCACGGCACCGTCTTCAGGGAGTTCTTCACGAACGCGCGCGGCGAGCGCACGCGCAGGTGCTCGAACTTGCCGGTGGGCTTCACGGTCCCGCCGCGCTTCCCGCGCTTGCCGCCACGGAGCGGGGTCTTTGGCGGATCGTTGTGCTTGAAAAGCCACTCGCGATCAGCCTTGACCCTGGCGAGCATCGCTGCGGACAACGGGCGATGCTCGCCTCTTGGGTCGTGTCGCAGGTTCTTGACGATGAACGCCGCATCCCCCTTGGGCATGCGCGCCAACACCGCGCGACGCTCGGCGGTAGATGCTTGAGGGTAATAGCGCAGTTCGTCCGCAACAGAGGCCACGTCACGCAATTCCTCGCCGCGGAGCGGATTCGCGCGCCCGCGGTTGCGCCGTGCCGAGCGACGGATCGTGTCCTCGCCGGGCGGCCGCAGCGGCGGCGCCTCTTCCCCGATCAGCAGCGGCAGGAATCGCTTGGCCATGGTCGCTACCCGCGCTGCTGACCTCCGCGGTACCAGCCCTTGGCCTGCCCGAGGCGCTCGAGCTGCTCACCGGCGAGCTGGCCGACCATGACGCCGATCACGGCGGCCATGACCACGTTGGTGAGCGTGTAGCCGTTCGCGCCCGCGTCCTGGCCGTAGCGCCCGTAGGCCTGCGACTCGGCCTCGGGCATCACCTCGAGGCCCCCCTCGCTGACCGGCTTGTAGACGAAGTCGCCGTAGGGGATCCAGTTCTGCCCGCGCAGGCGCGAGTGGAACGTGCTGTGGACCTGACTGTGGCCCATCGCCCCGTACGGGATCCAGTTCTGCCCGCGCCGCCGGGCGAAGAAGGTGTCGTGGACCGCGCCGAACGGCACCCGGCGATCGCCACGGAGGCGGTCGTAGTAGGTCGCGTGCATCGGCGAGAAGCCGATCTGCGGGGCGTGCTTGAGTAGCGCTGGATCCATGACGTCCTCCTAGTCCTCGCCTTGCGTCGAGATGCCGAGGAACTCCCCCGTGCGTGCCGCTACTCCACCGCGACGCTCTTCGCGTCTGCCACCGCCGTTGCCGCCACCGCCGCCGCCGCCACCACCACCACCGCCGCGCCAGGGAATCTTGAACTTGCCGGTCGCCAACAGGTACCGCGACGCCAGCATCCCAAGCAGCGCAGCAACGCCCACCGCCACGATGCCCCAGGAACTCCCGGTGGCCTTCTGGTCTTCCTTCTTTTTCGCTGCGGTCGCGCCCGCCAGGGCCGCAAGCGACGCCATCGCGTTCATCGCCGCGATGCGCTGCGCTTCCGTCGGCGCCGTTTCAGAAAGCCGCGCGTACATCGCCATGGTCCGGGTGACCTCTGCCATGAGCGCCGGTCGCCAGAAGCTCTCGTCCGCGAGAGCCTTTGCTTGCGCCTGCTGCACCTCTTTGGCGCTACCCTCGAGCGCGGCTCGCTTCTCGGCCCCGGGGCCGAAATAGTAGCCAGCCTGACTGACGCCCCAGGCGGCGATGGCCAGCCCCAAGAGGAGGGTGACGCCCGCGGCGATGGCGGTAATCGGCTCGCCGAACGCCGCCGTCGCCGGACTGGGCGCGTCCCTGGTGATGAAGGCGAAGTACGCGAGCCGCAGGTCATTCGGCCAGTTCACGGTCGCGCCAGACGGCACCTGTGCCGTCACGTCCCTGCGTATCCGGTTGATCAGATCGAGATCCTGGAACACCCGGGCCATGTTGGCCGCGGCCCGCTGTGCGTCACCGGGAAACTGCGGATCGCCGAAAACGAGCTGTTGAGCGTAGACGGCCCGCTGGCTGGCGTCGAGCACCTGCGCTTCCGCGACGTGACGTGCGACTTCGTAGGCCTCAGTCTGACGCACCCGCGCCAGGTACAGGCCCACGAGCGCGCGGAATGCCTGCACCAACTGTGACGCGTTCGCCTCGATCCACGCGAGGTCGTTGGGATCCACCGTGATCGCCTGCCCCAGCATTGTCACGGTTTGCGCTTCGGCGGCCTGGCCGAACCCGCCGCCGAACCCGCCGGCGTACCCGGACTGCTCGAGCAGGTAGTAGGGCGCCCGCGACACGCCCATCGGGATCCAGCCGTACCCCGGGGCGCCGTGCCCGCCGTACCCGGCCATCCGGGCCTGGACCTGCATGTCGCCGCCAGCGCCGGGCGGCAGGCTCATCTCGACCGCGCCCGGCCGCTCGACCGGCGTGCGGAAGACGGGCTGCCCGTGCATGCGCCGCAGCTGCGGCCACGTCCCGCCGGGGATGACGGGCCCCATGTGGAGGTTGAGGAGTCGCGGCTGCAGCGCTCGCGGCAGCATGGTCTGCACCACGGTCTGTCCGTAGGGGCGCGGCTGGCCGCCGATGTGGGCCGGCGAGAGCCCCCACGGCCCGTCGATGACCCACGCCCCGAGGCCGCCGGCGATGTCGGCGAGCTCGCCCAGGCCTCGCGGGCGATCGCGGCGTGGGAGGTTGGTGGCGTACGGCATCAGGCACGCCCCTTCAATCGCATGACGCCGGCGTAGCCCAGGCCGATGCCCAGCAACAGCCAGAACCATCCACGACCACCGCCGCCCATCTCGAGCGCCGCGGTCTCGCCGTTGGTGAGCGCCTGGCTCGGCGTCGTCGCCACGCCACGCGTCGTCGTCGGCAGCTGCGGCTGCGGGGCCACGAAGCCGCCGTTCCCGTCGGACACAATCGGCGTCCCTGGCCACGGCTTCGACCCCGTCGGCCACGGCTCGTGGTAGGGGTCGAGGGGGCCGCTCGGGTAGCTGCCGGGGAAGCGCAGGTAGAAGTCGGGGCGCTTGGGCGCGCACGTCGCCGGCGACACGCCCGGGACGGTGTCACTCAGCGCGTGCCGCATCGTCGGCGCCGGCAGCGGCGTCGGCCAGCCTGTCCGGGCGAGGAACGTGTACGCGATCGCGTCCCCGATCGGTTGGATCGGGTTCACGTACCCGGGGCCCGTCTGGCCGAAGCGCATCGTCGTCTCACCGCCTCCGCATCACCAGGAGCAACACGA
>JAUYMC010000218.1 GCA_030699545.1 Gemmatimonadales bacterium
AGACCTTCGGCGCGCAGCACCAGCGCGTCATCCGCCCAGCGGCTGCGAGGATGGCGCACGAGCACCGACTCGGCCTTCAGCGCGGCGCGCGACCACTGCGAGCGGGCCTGGGACGCATCACCTCGCTGCTCGAGTCGCCGCGCCTCGCTGGCAAAGCGCTCCGCCGACCACATCGCGTTGTAGTACGCACAGCCCGCCGTGAGCAGGATGAGCGCGAGGCCGGCCGGACGCCGTCTCACCGGGCGGGACCGCCGATCGCAAGCTTGCGCTCGAATTCGAGCAGGTAGGAGACGACGCCATCCGCGATCGCGGCCGCGATCTGCCGCTGGCCGCGGCTCGAGGAGAGAAACGCGCCGTCACCGCGATGCGTGGCGAATCCCGCCTCGACGAGGATGGCCGGACGGCGCGCCGCCGCCAGCACCAGGAACGGCCCCTGTTGCACCCCGCGATTCTCGCCGGGATGAACGCCCGAGACCCGTCCCTGGACCAGCTCGGCGAGCCGGGCGGACTCGCGGAGGTACTCGTTCAGCTGCAGGTCGCGGAGGATGAACGCGAGAGGACCTTCGGTGGTCGCGGCCGTCTCGAACCGCAGCGCGTCGTTTTCCATCTGCGCCACCCGCTTCTGGTCTTCGGTCTTCGCGTCCGACAGAAAGTAGGTCTCGACGCCATTGACGGTGGTCTGCCGGCGCCCGCGGGGCATCGAGTTGATGTGGATGCTCACGAAAAGGTCGCAATCGCTCCGGCAGAACAGCGGACGGTCTTCGATGGCGATCAGCGTGTCGGACGACCGGGTGAGCACGACGGTGAGCCCGCGGCGCGTGAGCTCGGCGCTCAGCAAGCGCCCGATGCTCAGCGTGATGTCTTTCTCCGTCAACCCACCGGGAATGTGGAGACCGGGGTTGCCCGGATCGACGCCGCCGTGCCCGGGATCGACGACGACGGTGTGGGCCTGCATCAGCCCGGTCAACGGATGGGGGCCGACTTCCTCGAGACGGGCGCCCGCCGCGTCCCAGCGATACCGCGTGGCCAGGAGGCGCGGCACGTGTCCGGAGAGCCACTGCAGCGGGAGGAACAGCGTGTCCCGCGCGACGTAGGGGGCGCCGACGAGCGGATACACGATGCCGTGCGAGCGCACATACGGCACGCCGAGGTCGAACTCGAAGTCGCGGCCGGCGAGGGAGACGCGGACGCTCACCCCCTCGAGCGTCGTGCTCAGGCCGAGCGGCCCGGCGAGGAGCGGGGCCGCCACGGCTGCGGCGCCCCGTTCCACGGAGACCGGGACGTGGACCTGCCCGCGGGACGTGGCGATGAGGACCTGCTGGGGCAGCAGGGCGCTGAGAATAAGGAAGAAGATCATGTTCTCCTTCCCTTCACAACTCGTGCCATCTCGCGTTCGGCCACGCGCCGCTTCAGGTCCTCACGCTTGTCATGCGCCTTCTTGGCCTTCGCCAGGGCGATCGCGACTTTCGCACGCCCGTCCTTGAAGTAGACCTCGAGCGGCACGACCGTCAGGCCCTTCTGCGTGGTGGCGCCGAGCAGCTTGCGAATCTCCCGCTTGTGCAGCAGCAGCTTCCGGGAGCGCGCCGCCGGCGGGTTGTTGTAGCTCCCCGGACCATAATGCGAAATCGTCATCCCCTCGAGCCAGACCTCGCCGTTACGCACGTGGGCGTACGCTTCCCCGAGGCTCGCTTTACGGTCACGCAGGGATTTTACCTCCGTGCCCGTGAGCACGAGTCCGGCCTCCCAGGTCTCGAGGAGGTGGTAGTCGTGGCGCGCGCGCGGGTTGCGGGCGATAGAGACTTTATCCAAGGTATTGCTGGCAAGATATGCGTTGACTTGGGGTTATACAACGATTTAGATTCGCCGTTCCTCAGCGACCACGCCGAAGTGGTGGAACTGGTAGACGCGCTGGCTTCAGGAGCCAGTGGGCGCAAGCCCGTGGGGGTTCGAGTCCCCCCTTCGGCATACTGCTAGACGCCGAGACGCCTAGGCGCCTAGTAACGCGGCACTTCCGGATCGACCTCGCGCGACCACGCATCGATCCCCCCCGCCAGACTGCGCACATTCGCGAATCCCGCCGCTCGCAGCATTTCGGCCGCGCGCAGCGAGCGGAGACCGTGATGGCAGTACGTGACGATCGGCGCATGCGCCGGCAGCTCCGTCAGGCGGCGCGGCAGCTCGCCGAGCGGGATCAGCCGGCCCCCCGGCAATTGCGCGATCTCCGCTTCCCGCGGCTCGCGCACGTCCACCACGACCATCGCGGGGTTGGCGGCCCGTTCCCGGGCGAGCTCGCGCACGTCGATTTCCGCTTCGCTGCCGGTCCCCTGCCCGACGCCACAGAACGCCTCGTAGTCGATCAGCTCCGTGAGCGTCGGACGCGCTCCGCATACCGGGCAGCCGGGGTCCCGCTCGATCTTCAGTTCGCGGAATTGCAGACGGCGCGCGTCGAACAACAGCAGCCGGCCCACCAGCGATTCGCCGATGCCGAGGATCCACTTGATGGCTTCGAGCGCCTGAATCGAGCCGATGATGCCGGGCAGGACACCGAGAATGCCGCCCTCCGCGCATGACGGGACGAGATCGGGCGGCGGCGGTTCGGCAAAGAGGCAGCGATAGCAGGGTCCGTCCGGGGACGAGAAGACGGACGCCTGACCGTCGAACCGGAAGACCGCGCCATAGACGTTGGGCTTGCCGAGGAGGACGCAGGCGTCATTGACGAGGTAGCGCGTGGGAAAGTTGTCGGAGCCATCGATGACCACGTCGAACTCGCCCAGGATCTCGAGGGTGTTCGCGGAGGTCAGCCGTGTCGCGAACGGGACCACCCGCACGTGCGGGTTGATCTCGTGCAGGCGGACGCGGGCTGACTCGGTCTTGGGCACGCCGACATGCGAGCTCCCGTGCAGGATCTGGCGTTGCAGATTGGTCCGGTCGACCACGTCGGCATCCACGATGCCGATCGTGCCCACGCCCGCGGCGGCCAGATACAGCGCCGCCGGCGAGCCTAACCCGCCGGCGCCCACGAGCAGCACGCGTGCGTCTTTGAGTTTGGTCTGCCCGTCGAGACCGACGTCGGGCAGAATCAGGTGGCGCGAGTAGCGGAGCAGCTCCTCGTGCGAAAACCGCGGCGCCGTCGCGAGAGGCACCGCGGTGCTCACGTGCCGACCGTGACCCCGGCGATCTGATAGACCTCGGGCTTGGCGCTGAACAGATCGGCGAGGCTGATCCCCGCGAGGAGATCGTTGATGCGCCGCTCGAGCAGCCGCCACACCGGACGGATGCTGCACGCCGTCCCCGGATTGCAGCGCTCGGAGTCCACCGGATGCAGATCGCAGTTCACTTCGAACGTCACATGCTCCGACGCCTCGATCACGTCCTTGACGCTCACCGTCTGCGGTTGGCGGGCGAGGAGATAGCCGCCCTTGGCGCCCCGCACCGACTCCACCAGGCCGGCGCGGCGCAGCCGCAGCAGGATCTGTTCGACATAGTCGTGGGGGAGGCGTTCGTGCTCGGACAGCTCACGTGCCGCCACGGGGCCCTGGCCGGATCGCTTCGCCAGGTGAAGGGAAACGATTAATCCGTACTCCGCCCAGGTGGTGACACGCATGGGGGGAATATGCGAGAGGGGTTATCGGGATTCAATGGCCCGACTGATGCTCGCGCTGAGCTGGACGAGAAAGACGTTCTCCCCGCTGTTGCGCTGCACCCAGAGCAGCCGCCCGTTCACATTGGTCATGAGCGTCTGTCCCGTCGCGATATCCGCGCCGATCCCGCCATGCGCGCCTTGCGCAATGCCGCGATCGGGACCCTGCGAAGGGAACCCGGCGAGCAGCAGCCCGAGCGACGCGTACAGGCGTCCCCAGCCGAGGTGCAGCGACGGCTCGTAGCCCGGCGCAAACAGGACCGCGCTCGGCTCGCATTCGGCCGAGCAGCCGTCGCTGATGCGCAGCGAGGCGTAGTCCACCTGCAATCCCAGCGTTCCCGATTTCCGCGTATCGCGCCGGAATCGCACGCCGAACGTCGGCGCCCGCCCCTCGATCGGACCGCCGGCGACGAGCAGGATCCCGATGGCCGGCCCGAACGTCCCGTTCAGGAGCTCGGTGCGGCGGGGCTTCCCGAACGCCCACGACAGATTCGCGCGCCCTTCGAGCGCCTGGATGGCGCTGTTCGGCACCTGGAAGAACCGCCCTTCGATCAACGCCGCAACCCGGCTGCCCAGATTGACGCGGACGCCCAGCCCGAATCCCAGCCCGATTTCGCTGCTCGTGGCTGTCGAAATGGGAAGGACTCCGCAGCCGAAGCGAGGCGTCGATTCCGTGACCCGCGCCAGCCCGATCGCCGACGAGGCAAACGGGGCGACTCCGTCGGCGCCAACGGGGTAGTAATTCGACTCGAGACCCGCGAAGGTCAACGCCCGCTCGCAAGCGTCGGGAGAGAGGTCGCGGTAGCGCGATATCGCGAGCCCCATCTCGCCGTCGTCGCCGGTCAGGAGCGCGACGCTCCCACCGAGCGATGTAAATGCATGGCTCCCGCCCGACAGGTCTTCGATGCCGATCGTGGACACCGTCGGGCCGATGCGGGCGCGGCGCTGGGCGGAGAGGTTCCCCGCCAGCGCCGCGCAGACCGTCACCCACAACATGAATCGCACAGATGGACTTCTACCCCGGCCATCGGCCCGGCGCCGTGACCGGCGTCACGTCATCAGCAGCCCCACCACGAGGCCGGCGGCCGTCATCCGCGCCAGCCACGACCAGAACTGCGCCATCAGCAGCGGCCGGGCGCGCTCGTACCAGACGCCGCTCCCCACGTTGCAGAAGGCCAGCGGCAGCCACAGCACCGCCGCGAGCTCCATTCCCGCCAGCGGGCCGGCAGCGACCCACAGACTGTTGCGCAGCTGGGCGTAGATGAGCGCGAACACCAATCCGAAGAGGAGCGCGAGGACGGCCGATTTCGCCAGCATCGGCCCCATCTGCACGGCCTGGCCGGCGGCCGGCATCACCGCGAACGCGTCCATCCCCTTCGTGAACACCTTGCCCCACATGACGTAATCCACGACGTACGCGACAACGCCCGCGATCAACCCCGCGACGATCCAGTTCATACCGTCCCCTCCCCAGTGAGAGTCACTTCCGCTTCCCCGGTACGCCCAGCTCCGTCATCGCCCGGAGGTTCAGGATCTCGTCCAGCTCCTTCCCCTTCAGCAATCCCTTCTCGATCACCAGCTGCCGCACCGTCACATTCTTGGCGACGGCTTCCTTGGCGAGCTTCGCCGCCTCCGCATACCCGATCGTCGGCGCGAGCGCGGTCACCAGCGCCGGGCTGCGCTCGAGCCAGTAGGCGCATTGCGCCGCATCCGCCGCGATGCCCTCGACCGCGCGCTCCGCCAGCACGCGCGTGGCGTTCGTCAGAATCTGCATCGTGAACAACAGATTGTGCGCGATCACCGGCATCATGACGTTCAGCTCGAGCTGCCCCGCTTCCGCGGCCGCCGTGATCGTCACGTCGTTGCCGATCGCCTGCAAGCACACCTGGTTCACCATCTCGGCGATCGACGGATTGACCTTGCCCGGCATGATGCTCGAGCCGGGCTGCACCGCGGGCAGCACGATCTCCGCGAAGCCGGTGCGCGGGCCCGAGGCGAGCAGCCGCAGGTCGCTCGCGATCTTGCCGAGATCGGCGGCGTAGGTGCGCAGTGCGCCGGAGAACGCCGCCGCATCCCCCATCGACTGCATCAGCTGCAGCCGGTCGCCCGCGCGCAGCTCGAGCCTGGTCATGGCGCGCAAATGCTTCAGCATGAGGGCGGGATATTCGGGCTCCGCGTTCAGGCCCGTGCCCACCGCGGTGCCGCCGATGCCGAGATCGCGCAGATCGTCCGCCGCCCGCTCGAGCCGCGCGCGATTGCGCTCCACCGTGCGGCCATAGGCCGCGAACTCCTGGCCCAGCCGGATCGGCGTCGCATCCTGCAGGTGCGTGCGGCCGGACTTGACGATGTCGTCGAACGCCCCGCCCTTGCTCAGGAGCGCGCGCGCCAGCCGCGCCAACGCCTCGAGCAGCGCGGGCGTCTGCGCCAGGGCGGCGAGCCGGATCGCCGTAGGAATCACGTCGTTGGTGGACTGCGCCATGTTGACGTGATCGTTCGGATGGACGGGGGTGTAGTCGCCGCGCCGGCCGCCGAGCAGCTCGTTGGCGCGGTTCGCGAGCACCTCGTTGCAGTTCATGTGGTGCGACGTGCCGGCGCCCGCCTGGTAGGGATCGACGACGAACTGCTGGCGGTGATCGCCCGCGAGGACTTCGTCCGCCGCGCGGACGATCGCCTCGGCGAGCCGCGCGTCGAGGCGGCCCGTCTCCTGGTGCGTGAGGGCGGCGGCTTTCTTGATCCGGATGACGGCGTCGACGAAGGGGGCGAGGGGCCGGAGCTGCGAGATGGGGAAGTTCTGGCGGGCCCGCTCGGTCTGGATGCCCCAGAGGGCGTCCGCGGGCACGGGAAGCTCGCCCAGAGGATCGCGTTCCGTCCGCGTCGCGCTCATTGCCGCCCCCATACTATGCGATTATCGTCGCCGGAACCAGCCGATCGTGAGCAGCTCCTTCGCCGCCTTGGCTCCGTGCGTGCGGACCAGCAGGTAGATGCCCAGCACGGTCAGCAGGATGGCCGTGTAGAACCGCCACAGCAACAGCACGATCACCGGTTGGCCCGGGGCGAAATGTCCGGCGAATCCCGACAAGAACGCGACCTCCACGCCGCCCCCGCCGGAGGGCAGGGGCACGACGAGCGTCGCGTGCAGCAGCGCGAGCGAGCCGAAGAACATCACGGCGAACGGCGGCGCGTCGGGGTGGCCCCAGAGCAGCGCGGGCAGCACCATCGCGCGCGCGGCGAGACTCACCGCGGTCAGCACCGCCCCCGCGGCGAGGACCCACCAGGGCGCGCGGCGGACGTGGGCCAGCGCCACCCGCCATTGGCGGCGGACGCGATGGCGGATCGCGCCGGGACGCACCAGCCGTTGCAGCGCCCAGATGATCAGCAGCACGATGAGCACCGCCAGCTCGAGCGCGAGCAGATCGCGCGCGAGATTGCGCTCGAGCCAGCGGGACGCCGCCTCGCCCCAATCCGGGATGTAGTAGACGCCCAGCGCGACCGCGACGAGGCCGAAGACCGGCCACTCCGCCGCCACCTCCACGCCGAGCCCCACGAGCGAAGTCACCGGCCGCACCCCCGACCACGTCATGCCGAGGAAGCGCGCGGGTTCTCCGCCCAGCCGGTTGGGCGTCAGCGTCGACGCGGCTTCCCCGTAGAGGTTCAGCCGGAACGCGTCGCGGAACGACAGCGACCCGCCCGCCGCCCACGTGGCGAGCTGAATGCGCCACGCACGCGTCACACAGTCGAGCGCGATCAGCAGCAGCGCGAAGAGGTGATTCAGTCCGAGCAGTCTCCCAAAGGGTAGAGGAAGCCGCAGTTGGGACAGGGGTTCGTGCAGCCCCACGGTTTGGGACGCACCGCGGCGCCGCACCGCAGGCAGAAGGAGCCGTTACGCGGGCCCGACGGCGCCTGTGATGAAGGGGTTGGTCCGCCGCTCTCGTCCGATGGTCGTTTCGGGTCCATGGCCGCTGTACAGGATGGTGCTATCAGGGAGCGAGAGCAACTCGTGCTCGATGCTGCGCATGAGGGTGTCGAAATCGCCGCCGGGCAGATCCGTCCGTCCGATCGAGCCCGCGAACATGACGTCGCCCGCGAAGACAATACCGTGCGCACGCTCCACCAGACAGACGCTGCCGGGCGAATGCCCGGGCGTGTGGCGCACGTCGAAGGCCAGCCCTCCCCCGCCGACCTGCACGCGCCCGCCCGGGACGAAGGGATGGTCGGGCGCCGGGAGCCGCGGCGGACCCGGCAGACCGATCCACGCCGCCTGCTCGGGAACGGCATCGTACAGCGGCCGGTCCGCCGGATGCAGCCAGACCGGCGCGCCGGTCTCCGCCGCCACCCGCCCGACGCCGAGCACGTGATCGAGATGCGCATGCGTCAGCCAGATCGCGACCGGCCGCGCGCCGGTCTCGGCGACCTTGTGCAGGATCAGACCGGCCTCTTCGCCCGGATCCACGATCGCGCACTCCCGCGCCGCCTCGTCCACCACGAGGTAGCAGTTCTGCGCGAACGCGCCGTTGGGGATCGCGACGATCTTCACGGCGCGGCGGAGGCCTGTTCCTGCTCGCGCGTCGCCGTGATGTACTTCTCGACCGCGATGGCCGCCGTCGTGGCGTCGCCGACGGCGGTCGTGATCTGGCGCGTCAGCTGGCTGCGCACGTCGCCGGCGGCAAAGAGACCGGCCATGGACGTCATCATGCGGTTGTCGGTGAGGAGGTAGCCGCCGGCATCGTGGTCCACATGTCCTTCGACGAGCTGCGTGTTCGGCTTGAAGCCGATGAACACGAAGACGCCGCCGACGTCCAGATTCGACCGCTTGCCGCTCGCGACGTCTTCGAGCACCACGTGCTTGACGTTCGTCCCGTTGCCCACGATCTCCGGCACGGTCGCGTTGCGAATCACCTCGATCTTGGGATTCGCGAACGCGCGCTCCTGAATGATCTTGGAGGCGCGGAACTCCTCCCGCCGGTGAATGAGGAACACCGTGCTGGCGTAGCGGGTGAGGTAGTCGGCCTCTTCCATCGCGGCGTCGCCGCCGCCGACCACCGCCAGGCGCTCGCCCTTGAAGAAGGCGCCGTCGCAGACGGCACAGTAGGAGACGCCCTTCCCCGCGTACTCTTTTTCCCCCGGCACGCCGAGCTTCACCGGCGTGCCTCCCGCCGTGAGGATGACGGTGCGGCTCCGGTAGTGATCGCCCTTGGCGGTCTCCACGTCGAACCTCCCGTCGGCCTTCTTGCGGATGCGCTCGACGGTATCGGTGACGATCTGCGCGCCGAACTGCTTCGCGTGCTCGGCCATCTTCTGCGCCAGCTCCCGGCCCAGGATCGTCTCGAACCCGATGTAGTCCTCGATCAGCTCGGTATTCAGCAACTCGCCGCCCGGAAGGCCCCGTTCGATGGTGAGGGCCTTGAGCATGCCGCGGCCGGCGTACAGGGCGGCGCACAGCCCCGCCGGGCCTGCGCCGACGATAATGACGTCGTATTCGGTGCTGGTATCAGCCATGGGTCCGGAATTCCAGTCGCGGGGGATCGCCCTCCCCCGCCAGGGCGCGCGCCAGACGCGCGCGAAATTCCACCGTCTCGAACTCCACCTCCGCGAGCTGCGGGCCGGCCAGCTTCTCCAACGCCGCCGCGCCGACGACCACCGTCCCGTGCCGGTTGCCCCGGGCGCGGTGCAGCAAGGCGGCGGCCGCCTGAATCAGGCCCTGCATCACCCGCGCCTCGCCCTCCCTAATAATAGAACGCCACACGGTTTCCAACGCCTCGTGCGCCAGCCAGTACTCGCCCGCGTTGAACAGCTCGCGCGCGTTCTCCAGATAGCCGCGGCGCTCGTCCGGGGTCAGCGCACGAGTCTCCCGCCGTCCACGACGAGCACCGTCCCCGTCACGTAGTCCGAGCCTTCGAGCAGAAATCGCACGGCGGCCACGACGTCGGCGGGCTCGCCCAGGCGGCGCAACGGCGTCGTCTCCCGGATGTGCTCGCGGGTCGCCGCGTCCCACTCCTCCGGCAGCAGCACCGCCCCCGGCGCGACGGCGTTCACCGCCACGTCGGGCGCGAGTGCGCGGGCGAGCGACTTGGTCAGCATGACGACGCCCGCCTTGCTGACGCAATGCGGGACGTACGCCGGCCAGGCCTCGAACCCGGCGACATCGGCCAGGTTGACGATCTTGCCGCGCGCGCGCCGCAGGTGCGGCAGCGCCCCCTGCGACACGAAGAACACCGCGCGCAGATTGAGGTCGAGCGTCTCGTCCCACGTTTCGGGGGTCACCGTCTCGACCGGTTGGCGCACCATGATGGCGGCCGCATTGACCACGA
>JAUYMC010000239.1 GCA_030699545.1 Gemmatimonadales bacterium
TCGGCCAGCGCGGCGGCCTCCGCGCGCGCCTGGGCGGCGTTGCCGCTGCGGGCCGCGCCGATGCCGCGCGCGAACCGGGTCAACGCGGCGCTGATGCCCGGCTGGGTCGAGCGCACCGGCAGCTGCGCGGCTGCCGCCCAGTCGCCGCGCTCGAGCGGGATGCGCGCGTCCATGGCGGTGCGGTTGTAGTTGGCGAGCAACGCGTCGTTGGTCAGCGTCGCCGTCAGCGCCTGCGAGCCCGCGACGGTGGCGCGCGCCACCGAATCGCGGCCCTGTTGCAGGTAGCCGTAGACCATGTAATCGAGCGCGTGGTACTGCTCCGGCACGACCGGCTGGCCCTGCGCCCGCGCGTAGGCGACGCCGGCGTCGAAGGAGCGCTGATTCGCCGCGATGTTGTCGTCCCACAGGCCGAGGCGGATGAAGATGTGGGACGGCATATGCTGCGCGTGGGGGGCGGTGGGCGCGAGCTGCGCGTAGCGGCGCGCGGCATCGACCCCCAGATGAGCGAGGCGGGGTGAGTCGTTCGCGTGAATGATGTAATGCGCCAACCCCGGATGATCGGGGTAGCGCACGAACAGCGGGTTCAAGATCGCGGCGGCGCGCTTCTGGTGCGCGAACGTCGTGTCGGTACGTGACGCGGTGGCGATCAACGCGAGCGCGTGGTAGATCGCGACTTCGGGATCGTCGGGAACGGCCGCATAGAGCCGGGCCAGCGTGTCGGCGTAGGCCTTGAGTCGCGTCTGGTTCGGCACGGTGGCGTGGTCGCGGTACAGCGCGCCCGCGGCGGCAAGGAACCCGCGCTCGCGCGCGGTCGGCGCGCCGATCGCGAGCGCCCGTTCCGCGGCGGCGGCGCCGCGGCGCTGCCCCTCACCGCGCGTCCCTCCGGCGAACGGGTTGCTCCACGCGTTGATCGCGAGGCCCCAATACCCCATCGCGCAGGTCGAATCCGCCTCGATCACCGCACTGAACGCGCGATCGCCTTCCTCCCACCAGAAGGAGTGCAGTCCCGCCATCGCGTACTCGAAGCGGCGCTGCGCCTCGGTGTTGCAGGAGACCGGGAAGGTGACGCGGCCGAGCTCGTGGCCCTGACCGGGGCCGTGCTGATGCTCTTGAGCCACGACGTTTGACGGCAAGAAGGCGACCGCGAGGAGCGCGGTGAGACGGATCGTGATTTTCATGGCGCTGGAACCTACTCTGCGTTGACGGCTCTTCAAGGGCGCACTGCACCTCCGTTCCCCTGCATGAATCTGCCACCGGAGCGCCTCTTTCGCCTTCGCGTCCCGCGCTCCACGTTTGGGGAATCCTCTCGACGAGAACTGCCGATGCCCCCCTTCGCTCTCCTGGTGAACGGCCGCCGTCACAACGTCAACGTCGCGGCCGACACCCCCCTGCTCTGGGTCCTGCGCGACTCCCTCGGCCTGACCGGCACGAAATTCGGCTGCGGGATCGCGCAATGCGGCGCCTGCACCGTGCATCTCGACGGCGAGGCCACCCGCTCATGCGTGACGCCCGTGTCGGAAGTCGGCACGAGCCGTGTGACCACGATCGAGGGCCTGTCGCCGTCGAGCACGCACCGCGTCCAGAACGCGTGGACGGCCGAGGACGTGCCGCAGTGCGGCTACTGCCAGTCGGGCCAGATCATGACGGCCGCCGCGCTGCTCGCGCAGAAGCCCGCGCCTTCCGACGCCGATATCGACGCCGCGATGACGAACATCTGCCGCTGCGGCACCTACCTCCGGATTCGCGCCGCGATTCACCGCGCGGCCAAGGAGGCGTGATGGACCGCCGCGACTTTCTTCAGACCAGCGGTGCGATCGGCGCCGCGCTCGTCATTCCATTCCGGCTCCAGGGCACGGCCGCGTTCGCTCCCAATGCGTGGCTGCGCATCGGCGCCGACGACAGCGTGCTCGTGCTGGTGGATCGTTCCGAGATGGGCCAGGGGGTGGCGACGGCGCTGCCGCAGCTGCTCGCCGAAGAGCTGGAAGCCGACTGGAGCAAGATCCGCTTCGAGTTCGCGCCGGCCGAGCGGGCGTACTTCAACCCGCTGTTCGGCGCGCAGGGCACGGGAGGCAGCACCAGCGTGCGCGCGGCGTGGAAGCCGCTGCGCGAGGCGGGCGCGCGCGCCCGCAGCGTGCTGATCGCCGCCGCCGCACAGGCGTGGGGCGTCGATGCCGCAACGTGCCGCGCCGAGCGCAACGCCGTCCTCCATGCGGCCTCGGGGCGCCGGCTCACCTACGGCCAGCTCGCCCAACGGGCCGCGCGGTTGCCGGTCCCCACCACCGTGACGCTGAAGGACCCCAAGGACTGGCGCATCGTCGGGAAAGCGACCCCGCGGCTCGACACGCGCTTCAAGGTGAACGGCAGCGCGCAATTCGGCATCGACGTGCGGGTGCCGGGCATGCTGACGGCGCTCGTGGCGCGCAGCCCGGTGTTCGGCGGCACGGTGCAGCGCTTCGATGCCGCGGCCGCGCGCGCCGTCCCCGGCGTGCGGCAGGTCGTGCAGATCTCGAGCGGCGTCGCCGTGGTCGCCGATGGCTACTGGCCCGCGCTCCAGGGACGCGACGCCCTCACGGTCGTCTGGGATGAGGGCCCCGTGGCGGCGGTCTCCAGCGCCACGATCGGCCAGCTGTTCGCAGAGCGGGCGAACCAGCCGGGGGCAGTGGCGCGGCACGAGGGGGGGGACCCCGACGCCGCGCTGAGCCGCGCCGCGCAACGCGTCGCCGCGGTCTATCAGATGCCGTTCCTCGCGCACGCCACGATGGAGCCGATGAACTGCACCGCGCACGTGCGGGCCGACGGCGTCGACATCTGGGCACCCACGCAGTTCCAGACGGGGGCACAGGGCGCCGGCGCGCGGATCGGCGGCGTGCCGCCCGAGAAAGTCGCCGTGCACACGACGTATCTGGGCGGCGGGTTCGGCCGGCGCTTTGAGCTCGACTTCATCATCGAAGCGCTCGAGACGTCCAAGGCGGCCGGCGGGGTGCCGGTCAAGGTGGTCTGGTCGCGGGAAGACGACATGCGGCACGCGCAGTACCGCCCGGCGAGCTACCACGCGCTGCGCGCGGGCCTCGATGCGGCCGGGACGCCGGTCGCCTGGACGCACCGGGTCGTCGCGCCGTCCATCATGGCGCGGGTCTTCCCGGACACGGTGAAAGGCGGCCTCGACGCCGAGGCCGTCGAGGGCGCGGTGGGGGTGCCGTACGCCATCCCCAACGTGCACGTGGACTACGTGCTCACCGACACCGGGATCCCCGTCGGATTCTGGCGCTCGGTCAACAACTCGTTCAACGCCTTCGCCGTCGAGACGTTCATCGACGAGCTGGCGGCGGCCGCCAAACAGGACCCCTACGAGTACCGCCGGGCGCTCCTTTCCAATGCGCCGCGCCATCGCGGCGTGCTGGAGCTGGCCGCCACCAAGGCCGGCTGGGGGACGCCGCTCCCCGCGGGGCGCGCCCGGGGGATCGCGGTGCACAAGTCGTTCGAGTCGTTCGTCGCCCAGGTCGCCGAGGTGTCGGTCTCGCCCGAAGGCACGGTGCGGGTGCATCGGGTGGTCTGCGCGGTGGACTGCGGAGTGGCGGTGAACCCCGGCACCATCGCGGCGCAGATGCAGAGCGGGATCGTCTACGGCCTCGCCGCGGCCCTCACCGGGGCGATCACGATCGACCGCGGCCGGGTGGTCGAGAGCAACTTCCACGATTACCCGGTGCTGCGCCTGGCGGACATGCCGGCCGTCGAGGTCCATCTGGTGGTGAGCGCGGAAGAGCCGGGCGGCGTGGGTGAGCCGGGAACGCCGCCCATCGCGCCGGCGGTCTGCAACGCGATCTTCGCCCTGACGGGCAAGCGGATCCGCTCGCTCCCCATCGGCACGCTGGCGTGACGTTCAGGTTCGGATTTCGTCAGCAACGCAACCCGCGGCGGGGGCCGTGCGTCTTATCCGTGAGTCCCTTGATCACGTCCTAGTGGAGGATGTCTCATGAAGCGCTCGCTGTATGCGTTAGGCGCCGTGTTGGTGGCCGCATGCCAGGCTGGTGCGGCGCAGGGGAATCGTCCCGCCGCGCCGGCGCCGGCCGCACGCGACAGCACGCCCGGATCGTTCAAGAAGTTCGCCGACATCGTCCGCGGCGCGACCCACCGCCCCGGATTGTTCGATACCTACCAAAAGGGTGATAACCTCTACCTCGTGATC
>JAUYMC010000250.1 GCA_030699545.1 Gemmatimonadales bacterium
GGGGTTGCGGGCGCGAAACTGCCCGCGACGCGGCTCCTCCCAGAACATCTTGACCGTCTTCCAAGCCGTGTTGCGGGCCAGGTTGTCGGGCGACGGCGCACGCTCGCGCGTGTAGTAGTTCTTGGCGCGCTCGTAGCTGTGGTGCCACACCTCGCGCACGAGCGGCGGCGCGTTGCGATCCATCGCCGGGGCATGACTCTCCGAGTACCGGAAGTTGGGCTGCCGGCTGCGGGGTGGATGCGCGGTGGGATGCAGGAAGCTCACGGGTCGTGTCAGCCGTTGGGGTCGCGGCGGTCGTTGGAGTCGCGGCGTTCGAGCTCGCGTTGCCAGCCCTCGAGCCCGCGTTGCCAGCGTGCGAGCTCGCCCCGAGAGAGCGGCTCGGGCTCGGCGACGGGAAGCGCCGGCACGGCGCTCTGCACCGGCGGGAGCGCGGCCATCGGCGGGTAGGGGTTTTGCTGCGGGAACGATTGCGGCGACGGGAAGGCGCCGATCTGCTGCACCGCGTACTGCGGCTGTTGCGGCTGCATGGGCGTCGGCCACGTGTAGCCCGGGTTTTGCACCGTCTGCGCTTGCTGCGGGGGCAGCATGGGATACGGCGAGGGCGGTGGGATCGGGATCTTGGGCCGGAGGTAGCGGTAGAGCTCCATGGAAAGCGCGCCGACCACGGTGCCCGTCAGGGCCGTGATCGCACCGATCAACATCACCTGCTTGACGTTGATCGACGAAGCCTTCTCTTCTTCCGTGGGGTTGGTGACCGACTTCACGACGTGGAGTCCTGGACGTTGACGGCGGTTTCTGGACATCATCGATCAGCCCTCCTTACGGGGGCAGCATGGGTTGCGGGGGCACGATACCAGGGTTTCGCGCGTCATGCGGCCCCCCTTCCGCGCATGGGTCCGGTTCGCTGGCGAAAGTTGCGGAGCCGAGCCGAGCGGGCCCTGGCTTTTCGGGTGTGGGTGGGCTCGGATGGGGTTCTCTGGATCTTGGTGGGGAGGCCGGCCGCCACCTTGCGGAGGATCTGGGCCGCGTCGCGGACCAGGGGAGCCGCGAGCGGCCGCGCGACCTCGGGGAGCAGCGATGCGGCGGTCTGCACGAAGATCTGCTCAGCCGCGTACTCCACGTTGGCGACCTGTTCGGCCTGCGGCATGTTCGGGTCGTCCAGGATCCCGTCGATGGCTTTGCGCAGGTCCGCGTCGGTCGCGACGACCTGGTCGGCGCCGCGACCGTCGACGACGTGAAGCTGTCCCGCCTCGTCGCGGCGCACCATGATGATGGCGGTCTTGGGCGCGTTCATCGGACCCTCCGCATCAACTGCACGATCTCGCGGGTGGTCGAGGAAAAGCGCGGAGGGTTGCTCTGTCTGCGCGCGGCTTGGCGCGCACGCACGCGGGCGTGCATGGATCCGGCGTTCGACAGACGCGGCTGCGTGGGCACCATGTTGCGGCAGCCTTCGGGGTAGCTCGGTACCTGCTTGCCGGCGGGCCAGTCACAAAACGGCGTCTGCGCCGTGGTGGGCGGAGGCATCGAAGGGTCGATCGTGAGCGAAGCGCCCGCGGGCAGGTCGGGCCACTGCGGCCAACACCAGCGCGGGTCTCCGGAGGTGTGCTCGTTGAGCACGCGCTGGTGGTTGCGCTCGGTGCACGACAGGTAGCACTGCACGCGGGCGTTTCGGTCCTTGGGGTAGTCCCTCAGACACTTCGCCTTGCAACCGGCCGCACCGCGCATGGGCGCGGTAGCGGCTCGCGTATGTCTCCGGATCGCCATCGCGTGATCTCAGTAGGCTCGGCGCGCTCGCAGCCTGGTTCTCCGCTGGGTGGGTCCGTAGCCGACGGAGGCCACACAGCGACCGTTGACACACAGGTACCCGACCGGGCACGGGTTGCCCTCGCTGCACTGCGGCGCCAACGGACTCGGGCGGTAGCCGATGGCCTGCGTCTTCGGACATGGCACCACGTACTTGCCCTTGACCCAACATCCCGGCGCTCGAGGACGCATCGAAGTGGTCGCACGGGAGACGTTGGCCATCGGGCCCTCTCTGCCGCAGGTGCAGTTGACTCCGCAGCCGCCCTCACAATGGCCCCCGTTTGCACACGAGCTGCAGCACGAGCCCGAGTTGGCACGACATCGTCTCGTGGACGCTGCCATGCGTCGTGCACGACGCAGCTGATCCAGGCGCCCCCGTCCGGGCAGTTCCGCGGTCTTGAGCCACGCGCAGTACTTGCTGATGCAGCCCGGCTCGGGGTTGTCCCAACACATGGTCGCCACGCACTCGTCGTAGGCCGTGGGCGGCGCGGGCGGATTGCGTACGACCGGCCCCGCCATCGACCCGCGACAGCAGATCGCCATGCCCTCGTTGTCGTAGCCCATGACCCGATAGCCGCTGGGACAGTTGCCCTGCGTCTTGATGCAGTTCGAACGGGTCGCCCGCGTACTGCGACCTGCGGGCATCGTGCGGTACGATGGATTGGCCTGGATCGGCGGCTCGTCCACTTCGATGCTCGAGGCGGCCACGTACTGCGGGTAGCCCGGGCCGAACGAGAGCGTGGGGTTTTGCCACCACTGCGAGCTCGCGGTGGCCTGGTGCCAGCGGCTGTTGTATCGGCGTCCTGCAACGGTGATCATGGGCAGCATGGGTCGTCTCCTTGGTCTCACCGGACGGGGATAATCCTCCGACGCGGGTTTCTCACGGGCGCTGGGCAACAAAATGGCTTTCCAGCCCACGGCGAATCCGCCGGGCACGGGAGGTCACACTTGACGCCCGGAACGTGGGCGCGTCCGGGGCCGGCGGCCGGTCCGAGCGCGCGCGACATCCTGGCGGTTCGACGCACGGACTGGTTGGCGAGCCGCTGTCGTCGCGTCGGGAGCGGCGAGGTCAGGATGCTGCTCCAACTCTTGGACTTCGGCTTTGGATCCGGGAGACCGATGCAGTTGCCCAAGCACGATTGCAGGTCGGCCTTCCCGGATGCGTTCTCGTGACAGCACTTGTAGCAAGCACCCTTGTCGGGCGCGGCGAAGCACGGCGGCGGCGGGTTGCCGTAGCGCGACCGCATCAGGCGAGCGGGCCTCCCCGGGTTGGGCGACGGCGTGCTCTTGCCGCTCGGGAAGATGCCGAGGCCCGACCCCTTCGGCACAGGCGTTGCGACCTTCGGCGACGTCTTGTAGCCCGTGGGCGGCAGCTTCTTTTGGTGCGGCGTGAGCTGCGGAAACGGACTCGGGTCGACACCGGCAGGCGGAAGACCGGGATCGTATCCCCCCGGACCGGGCCCAGACTCGAGACCGGGGCCGGGGCCCGGCGACACGCAAGGAGGCACCTCGCAGCACACGTTCGGCGGCACCGGCTGCGGCCAGCTGCCATCCGGCCAGAGCCACGCCGGGATGTCAGGCTTCCCCCAGATCCCGATCGTCCACGCGTTGTACGCCCTCGACATCCGAGCCGCGAGCGTCGGATCGAACAACACCGAGAGCTCTTGCACGCCCGAGCTGGGCGTCGCCACCAGCCCGGGAGGCGCCCACGGCGGACACGTGCCCGGCGTGCACGTCGGCAGCCGCGTCCCGTACTGGGCCATCGGCGAGTACTGCCACCCGTACTGCCCCGACCCGTAGTACGGGGAGACGAACTGGCTCTGGTACGGGTTCGAGTACGACTCGAAGCTGTAGCCCTGTGGGAGGAACTGCATCATGGGGCTGCGCCTCCCAAGGTACGACCGAGCACCGTTTTTCCGATAGGGAAGATCACCGCGTGAGCCTCCAGTGCGCCAATCGCGGATTCGCCTCGCGCGCACGCGATGCCTTGCGGCCCGAAAGGGCCTGCTGGAGCAGGTATACGTGGCTGTCCTTGTCGTTCGAGATCGACATCAACAGGTCGTCGAGCCCGAGCGTCAGCTGCCCCTGGCTTTCGAGCATGTCGTACGTCTGTGTCAGCAAATCACGCACCTCTTCGGCAGCCACCAACGACGCACGCACCGGGTCCCGCTCGCGAGCAAACCGCGTCGACCAGTCGGCCACCCGCTCGGTCTGGTCCGCTAGATCCACCGCCGAGGCGCCGTAGTAGCCGACGACGCGCTCGCCCACCTGGTCGATGTGCTTCTCGGACTCCTCGTAGATCCGCTGCAGCATCAGATGGTCGCCGTAGTACGCGTCACCGCTCGCCTGCCAGTGCGCCGTTCGGTAGGTCAAGTACGCCGCACGCAACGCCGCCAGCAACTCCTTGAGCTGCTCGAGGGACTCGCCGCCAGCGCGGGCGGAGTTCCAGTTGCGGCTGTATCGTGGACGGCGTCTCATCGTCTATCCGCAGGCCGCACAGTTTCGCGCCCTCATGCGGCGCGTGAGTTTCTTGCCTCCGTTGAACTGCATCTGCATCGGAAAGCTGCGCGGCGTCGCGCGGGGATTCCCGGAGATGCCGGCTTGCTCGGGCTGTGACTGGATCCACGCGAGCGCGGCTTGCTTGGCCTGCGCGGGCGTGTCGTAGGAGCCGAGCTCGGTGTACTGGCCGCGCTTCCAGACCTTGAAGTAGTAGGGGCGGTCCCACTCGTTCAGGTTGTCGAGGTACACGCGCCAGAGCGCGGCCTTCGATCCGCCCACCGAACCGTTGTCCACCTTCTGGTTCTCCAGCGGCTCGCCCCAGTCGTCGGCCTGCTCGTCTCCCCCACCGGAACCTTGGCCCCCGCCGAAGCCGGTGCCCGGCTGCCCGCCGCCACCCGGGAAAATGCCGGGGCCTTGGCCGCCCGGGCCTTCACCCCCAGGAAACTCCCATGGCGTCGCCCACACCTTCTCCAGATCGTTGAGAACGGCCAATCCGTTCTCCGTCATCCACGTCAGGATCTCCATCATCTGTTCCTGACCGCTCTCCTCGCTGAGGATCCCCTTCTCCGCCAGCACGGCCCCAATCATCAGCGCGAAGCTGCCGACCAGAGCCGCCTTTTGCCACGTGTTCACACCCATGATCGTGGGCGAGCCGACCTTCGACATCGAG
Organism: Gemmatimonadales bacterium; assembly: GCA_030699545.1. GTDB lineage: Bacteria > Gemmatimonadota > Gemmatimonadetes > Gemmatimonadales > GWC2-71-9 > 20CM-2-65-7. The sequence continues at coordinate 4,973 of JAUYMC010000250.1, forward strand.
ACGCCACACTGCGGTGCCACGCGCTCGAACAACTCCACCGACAGCTGCAACAGGCTCGGATCCCACGTCATCCCGGGCTCGAGAAAGTCGTGCTCGGCGACAAAGGACTCGATGTAGCGCTTGACCTGATCGCCGTCATGCGCGTCGGCCTGCGTGCAGTCGGCGTTGATCGTGAAACCCGTCTGCTCGGGTCCCGGCAACAGCAGCAACACCGCCGCCCGTGCCGTCGCGAGTGCGCGTAGCCTCAGCAAGTCCCCCCAGATCAAGCGCGGCATCTTGCAATCCGCGTTGTTCGAGAGCGCCATGATGGCCGCATCGCCGGCGGCGACCGGGTCCTTGATCCCGCTGGCGAGCGCGACACCAACGGCGATGTCCAGGTCGGCCTGCGCCTGCATGTCCACCGAGCCGTCGGCCCCGAACCACGTGCGACCGCTCATGCACGCGGTGTTGAGCTTCTTGTTGCGCCACCAAAAGTAGCCACCGCTGGCAGCTGCGAGCGCCCCCAAGCCCAGAAATGCGCCCCCGATGACCCCCACGTTGGGGAGGCGAGTGCCGATCTGCCCTGCGCCGGTCAGACCTCCGCCCCCGGTCTGCATGTCGGTTCCCTCGGGCATCTCGAAGACCTGCTCGATCATCATCAGGTCGTCGACCCCGTACACGAGCAAGAACTCCTGGATCCCCTCCGCCTGCTCCTTGAACCGAGCATCGCTGAGACGGCCCTCCTCCTTGAGTCGATTGCTGGCCAGGATCGCCATGCCGCCCACCAGCGCCGCCTTTTGCCACGTGTCGACGCCCTCGATGCCGGTTCCCGTGACCTCGACCCCACAGCCGGGTGCGACCTGGTCCAGGTACGACGCCGCCAGCACCAACGTCGCAATGTGAACGGTGCCCGCTCGACCGTCCGGAGTGCTCAGCGCCGCGACGAAGGAGTCCGTGAACGCGCGAAAGTAGGTCTGCGCCTTCTCGGCGTCCGTGACCACCAGCTTGGTGCAGTCGGCGTTGACCATCACGCCCGTCTGCGCGACGAGCTTGGCCGCCTGGTGACGCCGCCACAGCCACCAGCCACCCGTGGCAGCACCCGCGGCCCCGAGGCCGATGGCGCCCCACCCCAACAGGCCCGGGTTTTGGATCACCTGCGTCGGACCGACGAGATCACGAGGGCGCACCCATGGTGCGTTTTGGGGAAGTCCTACGTTGCGGTTCATGGTGTGCCTCCGGGGATGATCTGGCGGTTCGAACTCGGGTGGGCGGGGACAGCCGGGCCGCGCATGCAGCGTTGCCACTGCGCCGTGTCCATCGGGTTTTGCGGCGCGGGGCCGCCGGGCTTGGTCAGGATCGCCGCGCTGGGGTCAGCCCACTGCGTGCGGTACGGGACCGCGTACATGTCGCGCAGGCCCTCGTTGGCGGCGTGCGTCGCGAAGTCCACGTCCTCCCGCGCCTGCGCCATCGCTTGCAGCACTGTCTCCACCCGGCCAGGCACCTCGTAGGCGTTCCAGTCGCACGGACCGCAGCCCTTGCTCGTGCAGTCCCCGGCGTCGCAAAACGGCGGGACCGACAGTGCCTCGCCGTTCACCCCTGTGTTTTTCATCCGGCACGCCACGATCGCGCGACCCGGATGGTTCGCATGACCCGGGCGAAAGCACCCGTTTTGCACCCGCCGCGGCGCGCCCGTGTTGGCGAGCACGATCTTGCCTCCGACACACTCGCCCTTGCTGTCGCAGCAGCAATAGTTGCTGCCCGGCCCCGGGCTTTTCGCCGCGCAAAGATGCTCGCCCGGGCCACACCACCCCCGCGGTCTCCCCGGCAACGAAACCCACTTCGATGGACGCCGCGCTCGCCCTGCCTTGGGTTCAGGCAGCTTGAGGCAACGCGTCATGCACTCCCACGTCTTGGGTTGCGTGATCTTCCCACCACTCCCGCAGTCACTTCCGCCGGGCTCGTGCAGGCCGCAGCACACCGAAAAGCACGTGTCCGCCTCGGATCGAGGTGTCACCCTGGTGCGGATCCGTGACCTGGGGTTGAGCGACCGGTTCGGCCCGTACTGGCCACCGTACTGCCCCGTGCCGTACCCGGCCGACGGCGGCCAAGGCGACTCCTGCCCGCAGTTTCGCATCCGCGCGCTGTTGCGAGCACGCACGCGACGCTGGAGCCGACCGGGCTTGGCCGCCGTCAGACCCATCGGTGCGCTGGATCCCGCGGGATCACAGTTGCCGGATGCCTCGGCGCAGATCCAGCCGTTCGTCTTGGGGTCGAAGCACCACTTCTTGCCCTTGATCGTCGTCGTGATCGAGCTGGGGCACCAGTCGGGCAGCGGGTTGGCCACGAAGCCGCGCTCGGGCAGCTGCGCCGCGTGAACGCCCTTCCACGTCTCCATCTCGCTCGCCGGCACGCCGGGCTTTCGCATCGCGGCGAGCCAGCGCTCGCGCTCTTGCTGCGGGTAGACCTGCTTCCACTGCTCGGCCTCCGCGGCGCTCATGCCGACCTTGCCCTGCTCCGCGAGGATCCGCTCCGCACGCTGGCCCGGGTAGACCTGCATCCACTGCGCCGCTTCTGCCTGCGAAACCCCGACGCGCTGCGGGTCGAACAGACTCGACGGCGGGTAGCTGTACATCGGCATCCCGTACGCGGGATCCGGGTTGGCCATGATGCCGCGATCACGTTGCTGCGCCGCGTAGACCTGCCGCCACGCCTGAGACTCCTCCAGCGAGACGCCGACTTTTTGCTGATCCGCCAGGCTCGGATAGCCCGGGAACGGGATCCCGTAGGCCATCGGAGACAGCCCGATCGCGGGTCCGATGGCGCCCGCCGCGTAGTTTCGAGCCCGCTGCCAGTTGGCGCTGGGCATGCGCGCGCGCGGCCGATCCGCGTAGGCGCCCGAAGTGTTGAGCAGAAACCGGGTCATGCGACACCTTTCTCTCGAGCAAAATCCGCAGCCACCCGCCCCGGTCCTCTGTCGCTCCCAACCACCGAGAAGTGAACCGACCGTGGCTTTCCGGGGCGGGTGGCACGGAACCTCATCCCCCCTCCCTCACATCTTGCAGCCTTCCGAGCGCGCGCACCGGTGGCGGCACCTCGAGCGTCGAGCTGTCGTCCGACCACCGCATGCCCCGCGTCGTCGCACGTGGATCTGCGCCGGCGAGCGCCTCGAGATTCAGCGCGGGGATCCAAATGAGCGGCCTTCGACCTGCGGCCTCCTCGAGCAGCGGCTCTCCGTCCGGCGTCGTCGCGCGCGCGGGCGCCAAGCCCTTGGCGATCCGCTCTCGGTTGTGCAGGTGGCGCGGCATCCAGTTGATCCCGCGTCCTTGCGGCCCCATCACGTGCAGGTCCCGGTGGCCCTTTCCGTCCGCGCCCGGCCTCGTCGGATCTGCGCCACCGCAATAGTTGGCGTTGTTGCACCCGTAGAGCACGTCGTTGTGGGGCGCCTCCGAGATCAGGCGCCGGATCTGCTGCCGCAGTCGCCTCGCCTGCGACGTCCTGGACATCGAGAGCTCGGGGTCGGCGCCCGCCATCAAGAGCGCCGATCCGAGCGTCGCCCGCACCACCTCGTCGAAGTGCGGGTTCTCGAGCCACTGCGTCGGCTCGTTCGCGTCCCAGAACAGGCCCGGGGTCGGAAAGTTCGCGGGGTGCAGGCCCGCGGCCTCCCACGGGTAGCCGGCCATCGCCGGGTCGATCCGCAGCCACGGCACGCCGCGACCGGGGGCTTGGCGTCTTGGAATGCCAAGTCCCAGTCGGGGGCGTCGCGCTGCGGATCGTTGCATCCACGATCCCTAGATCCCCTCGAGTGTCGTGCGCCACGGCGCGCAGCCGTACTCGCCCGGCGGTACGTTCTCGATGCCGAGGTCGAGGATCTCGGGCGGGGGGTTGATCCCGCTCGTCCCGTCCTGCCACGCCAAAACGGCGCTGGGCCCGACGACCTCGATGCCCTGGGCGAGCAGCGGGATCCACATCGCGGCGTGGCGACCGCCGCCGGGCACCGTCTCGTGTCCGCTCATGGAGTTGCGTTGCGCCGCGCGGCGAACCGGCAGCCCCTGCTTCATGCGCATGAGGTTGTCGTGGTGCTGCGGGTTGCCGCTGATCCCGTAGGGCTGGTCGGAACGGAACCGCTGCTTGAATGCGTTTTCGCTCAGCTTGACGCCGTAGACTGCGTCGTTGTAGGGCGAGCACTCGATGAGGCGCAGCAGCGCGATCCGGTTGGCCGCCGTGTTTGGGATCCCCGCGTTTTGCAACGTCCAGCGCGCGATGTCGAAGGCCATGTCGCCCTGGCGCTGGTAGTAGAGCGTGCCCGGCATCGGCTCGCCGCCCGGTGACGTGAACTCGTCGATCAGGCCCGAGTAGTCGTAGATCGGCGGCTCGTCTGGCACCGGCGCCGGGCCCGGCTTGGGCTTGGTCCGAGGCTTCGCGAACACCTGCCGTCCG
>JAUYMC010000252.1 GCA_030699545.1 Gemmatimonadales bacterium
GTGCCGACGGCGAGGCGGGCCGCGAGGCTCATCGGGCGCGGGTCTCGCCCGCCGTCCGCGAGGGGCCGCGGTAGCCGCGCGCGAGCTGGCCCGCCTTGTCGAGGTTCGCCGCGAGGACGTTCAGGATCGCGACCACGATCAGAACCCACCGCGGGATCGTGACCCCCTGCTCCGCGAGCGTCCGCACCCATCCGTTCGCGACGGAGGCCGCCAGCGAGGCGACGATCGCCACCGCGCCGAGAGTGCCGAGCACGGCACCGATCCACTCACCCACCTGTCCGAGCGTCTCCATGATCCACCTCACTCGTGCGCGTAGCACGTCACCGGCAGCGCTCCGAAGCCCGACGCGACCGGCTCGCCGTAGAAGCACCGCCGCCCGGCCTGCGCGATCCGTGTCCTGTCATCGTCCGACGGCACCACGAGAGCCACGTGCCCCGACCCGACCGGGCGCGGGTTCGCCCAGCCGGCGACGACCGGCCGCCCCGCGAGCGCGAGCGCGCGCGCCTCGACCTTGTCGACCACGCCCCAGCCGAACGCCGAGATCCCTTGCCGCTCGATCCACGCGAGCAGGCCGTTGGCGGACAACTCGTGCCCGAGCCACCAGTGCGGCAGCCGCACGCCGAGGGCGTCTGCGCAGTCCGTCACGAAGACGTTGCAGTAGGTCGCCCCGCCGCGCGCCGCGTACCGCGGATTCGCCTCGACGTCGAGCTGCCACACCACGCGCTCGAGCAGGTCGCGCGACCGAGCGCTCGTGCCGCTCGTCAGCGGGACGTGCACCGGCTCCCACGCGTTCACGTTGCGCGCGGACGCGGGTGGTGCGGGTAGCATTGGACTCACCTCTTGTTCCACCGCCGGAAGCGGAAGGCGCGGCGGCGCTGCTGCGTCGGCTCCACCCACGGCACGATCGCCGGGATCGAGAGCCCCACGCGATTCGGCGTGAAGTTGTGGACCTGGAGCACGTTAGCGCTGGCGCTCGTCGCAGCCCCGGTGATCTCCCAGGCCATCTGCAGGAAGACGTACTTGCCGTGCAGCGAGAGAGCCCCTAGGGCCACGGTCGCGATGCTGTTCGGCAAGACCGGCTGCGGCGGCACGGTGTCCGCCCGGGGGAGATTGGTCAGCGTCGTACCGATCAGCGTCCCGCCGCCGATCTCAACGGCGTCCGATCCGTCGGGCGCGGCACCGGCCCACAGCCTGTAGCGCCAGCGGCCGTCCTGCCCGCTCGCATTCGAGAGCGCCCGGGCGCAGCACGACATCTCCCAGGTGCACGGGTCCGCGTCGAAGTCGCACGGGTCCTTGGTGCGGTAGCTGTCGCGCGGCGAGCTGGTCTGTGGAGCCGTGCCGTCCGGCAGCGGCGTCGCGCCGAACGTACCCACGGCCTGCGTTACTTGGTAGTTCATCCACGAGTACTTGGTCGGCGCCGTCGTCCCGACGGTGTGGGCGGTCGCCGGACTGTACGTGGAATTGGGGCTGTAGTCGTTGCCGCGGAGCACCATCGCCGAGCAGTAGTTGTCGGCCGTCGGGGAAACGCTCAGCGAGTAGAAGCGGCTGGAGTCCTCGATCTGCGGAGTGTCGATGCCCTGGTAGGTGGGGTGATTGCGATGCAGCACGTCGGCGTTGACGTTTGTCGCGGCCCCGACGATCTCCATGGCCCACTGCCAGAACAGGTGCTCCCCGTCGAAGACGACCCGCGGCAATTGCGCATTGACCGAGGCTGAGTAGACGGTCCCGCCCGTGGCGAGATTCATCATCGTGGGCGAAACGATCACGTCCGTAAGCGGCACGGCGTCCGACCCGTCCGCCGCTGCGCCCTTCCACAGCCGCGAGCGGAGACGCACGTCCAGTCCCGCGCCCACCGTTACGGGGACCCAAAAGGAGCTCAGGCTCCACCAGTCCGCCAGGTACGTAACGGACAGCGCGGTTTCGGTGCGCCACGCATCGCCGAGCGAGGAGTCGGGCACGGCGTTGGGTAGCGGGGTCGCGCCGAAGGTAGCCGCGGCGCGCTCGACGCCGAACGACATCCCGGAGAAGTTGCCGGCCGGCGTCGTGCCCGCGGTCCATCCCGTGCCCCACGTCGCGCCGACGGTCGCGGGCTGGGTTCCGTTGCGCTGCATCGAGCCGAAGTTGATCCCGCCGCCGATGGCGACGTTCTTCAGCCAGAACTTGTCGGGCATCCCCATGGGGTCAGTTCTGCGTGTTGATCTTCAGCGTGAACCCGTCCGGGTTCACGGCCGTGCCGTCGTGCTTCGCGAACAGGATCCTGAAGGCCGTCGCCAGCCGCGGGTTCGTCGTGAAGTCGATGCCGCAGATGACGGGCTTGCCGTCCTCGTCGACCCCCGGCGTCACCGTGACGTCGTACTTCGGACCGCCGAGCGCGGTCGTGAAGACGGGCCGGACATCGCCGGTAGCGGTCGGCGTGATCTCGGCAGGGAGCCGCGCATAGTCGGGGTTCTGCTCCTCGAGATCGTACTTGCTGACGTTCCACAAGTACGTCCCGACGATGAGGCTCACCTCGCGGCAGCCGGTTGGCGAAAAGAGCCCGGCGGAGGTGTGCTTGGTCGTGATCACCGGCGAGACGACGTCGATGAGGTTCGCGACGATCTCATTGAGATCCTCGGCGGACAGGTTCGCGTCGCGGTTCCACGTGCGCCGGTCGATTAGCTGCAGCAGGTCAGCCATCGGTTATCCCTCCCGCAGCTTGTAGCCGGGGTCGTCGTTGGAGAACGTCCCCGAGGCGCGCTCGCACAGCCGCGCGTACATGTCCGAGCCGTTGGGGTAGCGGCCCGGCTCCCGGGCGTCCGTCGGCGGCATGACGTGGGTCCGCTTGATGACGAAGTCGGTCAGGTGCTCGGTCTGCGTCGGCACCGGCGAGACGTCGAAGCCGGTCGGCGTGACGTTCGAGATCGTGTGCCAGTAGTCCACGAGGTACGCGCCGCGCGGGGTCCACAGCGCGTGATTGGGTGCGACGCCCTCGCTCTCCGGCCCCCACGCGTTGCACACGACAGCGGCCACGCCGGCCGTCGTGTCGATCGACTGCGGACTCCGCGGGCGGAACTGCGTCCACAGCGAGCGGCTGTCGAGGATCGCCGGGAAGATCCCGGCGTGGTCGGGCTCGCGGTCGAGCACCTCGAGCCCAACGCGGCGCTGCTTCAGCTTGAGGATGATCGTCTGGATCTGAGCGAGGCGGGACTCCCAGCCGCGGCCGCCGTCGATCGACCCCGCCCAGTGCGTGACGAGGAGGAAGTCGCCGAGCCACCGCGAGAGCGCCGCCAGGTGCGTCTCGAACGCGGCCACGAACCGCGTCACCGTCCACGGCTCGGCGAGCGCCTCGATCCACCGGACGTTCGGCTCGGACTGCCGGCGCCAGCTCGTCTCCAGAGGCCGCTCGATGATCCGGTCGCCGAGCAGCTCCGTCCGGTACTGATACGGGGACTCGGCGAGGCGAGGCCAGATCGCAAGCGTGGTCGGCTTCAAGCCCTCCAGCTTGAACGCATTGGCGACGCCCCATCGCTCGTCCCCGGTCGGGATCCGCTCGGACCACGTCCCCTCCTGGAGATCGAACGAGTCGGAGAACTCCTTCGCCCGCGGGATCCGCTCGGCGATGTCCTTCGCCGTGAGCCCGCGGGTACGCATCGCCACCTTGCCCTCGCGGGTCTGGTGGAAGTCGAGGCCCCACGTCTTCGCGATCGCCTCGACGTACTCGCGCGCCGGTTTCTCCTCGTCGAGCACGCCGCAGCACGCGAAGTTTCCGCGCACGCCGGCCGCCTCCTTCGCCTCGGTGAACGTCGCGAGGTCGAAGGCGCTCCAATCCGCGTTGCTGTACTTGCCGAGGATCTCCTCGACGATCGTGACCGGGTCGTGCTTGTCGGCCTGGCCGGAGCCCTCGGCCCCACCGCCGACGCCCGCGGGGCGCCAGTACACCTCGTCGTCCGCGGCCGCAGCCTGGAGGCGCGCGAGCGCGCCGCGCACCTCCATCTGGTACTCGAGCGTCTGCGCGTTGAACTCGGTCCAACCGATCACCAGGTACAGGACCGCGACGTACCACGTGTCCGTGGGGAACGGCCGGTCGAGCTGCTCAGCCTCGACCTGGTGGATCTCGACGTAGCCGGTGAAGCCCTTCGCCTTGCTCACGTGCGTCAGCGCGCCGGTGGTGTGGTACCCGGCGATCGGCACCATCGAAGTGCCCTCGCGGATGTAGAGCTCGAAGTCCTGCACCGACTGGCCGGAGGCGCTGTCGCAGTCCATCCAGTACCGGCGGCGCTGCCAGGTGCCCGAGCGCGAGGCACCCAGCACGATCACGGCCTGCGGGTTCTGTCCGTACCCGACCCAGCACATCGACGGCTTGACGTAGTCGAGCCGGCCGAACGGCACGCCGATCCGCTTCTCCCGGCGGGTCTCGTCCGTCGAGATCCCGAGGTCGGCGGCCGAGCCGACGCTCGCCGAACGCGCCGGGTCGTAGCCAGCGGGGACCTGGGCGTTGATGGCGCCGGTCGCGCGGAGCCCGCCGATTGTGGGCTGCTGTCCGTTGCCGTAGCCGAGCCACGCGGTTTGGGAGTTGCCGGTCACGGCCCGCCGGTGCGTCTCGCTGCTGAGTAGCTCGACGTCGGCGAGATCGCGCAGCTTCGCGAGCCGCACGACTCCGCCCCAGGAGTCCTCGTGCGCGTCGATCAGCGACAGGTCCACCGACGTCGTGGTCAGCGCGCCGATCTTGTCGACCTTCATCGGCGGACACACCTGCCGCCACAGCCACCAGGGCCACGAGCGCCAGCCGTAGCGGAAGACGATCCGCAGCTGGAGCAGCGACCCGCCGCGCAACCGCGGCGTGAGCCAGCCGTCGACGTTCTCGATGACGATCGAGCCCGTGATCCGAGGGAGCCCGCCGTCCTCGCCGAACGCGATCCGGATTTCGCCTAGGTCGAGGATGCGACCGAAGAGCTGGACGACGCCGGCGTCGCGGTCGAGCTCGGCGAGGTAGTCGATCTCGTGCGCGTCTATCGGCGCGCTGAATCCGTGCGAGAGATCGCCAAGGAACGGGCGCATCGGCGAGCCGTCGTCGGCCCACGTCGGCCAGTGCAGCTCGGCGACGATGATCGACTCGGGCACGGTCGGGAGCTCGACGCCGTCCAGGAACTCCGGGGCGACCCGCGGCACGCCGGCGAGGTTCACGCCGAGACGGCCGCGGGCCTGCGACTCGAAGTCGTCGGCCTGCCGCGCAAGCACGTCCTGCCAGCGGAAGACCGCGCTCTCTAGCTCTTCGTGGAACGGCCACAGCCCAGGCGCCGAGAGGACCCGCGCCGACTGCGCCAGCGAGAGCAGCGGCTCTGGCAGGTCCACCGCCACGTCAGCCCGCGACCTTCAGCAGATCCAGATCGAGGCCGCCGGTCTCCGCGGCCGTCGTCGCGAAGATGAAGCACAGGCAGGCGTTGTCCTCGATCTCCGGGAATCGCAGCGCCGCCCACTCGAGGTCCCGCGGGACGTCCGCGGCCAGCCCGATCGACGCGAGGCGCTTGCACAGCACGAGTCCGCCGTTGCCGGTCGCGCCCGTGGTGCCGGTCAGCTTGAACGACTGCACCGAGACGACCCCGGTGTCGCCGGTCGACAGGCGGAACCGCTGCATCAGTCCGGCCGCGGACGTGGCCGACGTGGTGAGGACCGCGTCCTGACCCGCCTCGCCTGCCTGGTTGGTGTAGACGACCGTCGCGGTAACCGGCGTCGCGCCCCACGCCGCGTGGCATTCCAGCCAGAGCTCGACGCCGGCGCCATCGGTGTGGCGGGTGAGCGCGGGCTGCGTGATATTCTGCGCGACGGCCGAGCTCATGTCGAGCGCGGAGTCGTGCCACAAGCGATCGATGATCGCGACCTTCAGGCCGTAATTGCA
>JAUYMC010000292.1 GCA_030699545.1 Gemmatimonadales bacterium
CTTCAGCTCAGGACCGACCACGATGACCGAGCGCCCCGAGTAGTCCACGCGCTTGCCGAGCAGGTTCTGACGGAACCGGCCCTGCTTCCCCTTGAGCATGTCGGACAGCGACTTGAGGGGCCGCTTGCCGCGTCCCCGGATCGCCTTGGAGCGGCGCCCGTTGTCGAACAGCGCGTCCACCGCTTCCTGCAGCATCCGCTTCTCGTTGCGGAGAATGACCTCCGGCGCCCGGTGCAGGATCAGCTTCTGCAACCGGTTGTTCCGGTTGATCACGCGGCGGTACAGGTCGTTCAGGTCCGACGTGGCAAAGCGCCCGCCGTCGAGCGGTACCAGCGGCCGTAGGTCGGGCGGGATCACCGGCACCACGTCGAGGATCATCCAGCGTGGATCGTTGCGCTGCTCCCCCGCGTTGCCGGAGTTGCGCATCGCGTCGACGATCTTGAGCCGCTTGAGCATCTGCTTCTTGCGGTGCTGGCTCGTCTCGGTCGCCACCGACTCGCGCAGCTCGTCGGCGAGCTTGTCCACGTTGATCCGCTCGAGCAGCGAGCGGATCGCGGGCGCGCCGATGTCGGCCCGGAAGCCGGCGTCGCCTTCGGCCTTCGCCTTGGCGCGCAGCTCCAGGAAGCGGTCTTCGTCCAGCAGCTCGCGCTCCTGCACTTCCTGCTCGCCGGGCTCGATCACCACGTAATTCGTGTAGTAGATCACCCGCTCGAGGTCGCGCAGCGTCATGTCGAGCAGGTTGCCCATCGGCGACGGCAGCGTCTTGAAGAACCAGATGTGCGCCACCGGCACGGCGAGCTCGATGTGGCCCATGCGCTCGCGCCGCACCTTGGACAGCGTCACCTCGACGCCGCAGCGGTCGCAGATCACGCCGCGATAGCGGATCCGCTTGTACTTGCCGCAGTGGCACTCCCAGTCCTTCACCGGGCCGAAGATGCGCTCGCAGAACAGCCCATCCCGTTCCGGCTTGAAGGAGCGGTAGTTGATGGTCTCGGGTTTGGTCACCTCGCCCCACGACCACCACGACCGCTGCCCCTGCAGCTCCAGGCGCTCGCGCTCCTTGGAGTCCTTGGGGCCCCGGATCTCCTCGGGGGAGGCGATCCGGATCTGGATATAATCGAAGGCCGAGCTCTTCGGCTCGTGGCCGCTCCGGAAATCGATCACTTATTCCTCCACGTCTTCGGTAGTGCCGAGCGTCACCTTCAGACCGAGCGCCTGGAGCTCCTTCACCAGCACGTTGAAGGACTCGGGGATGCCCGGCTTCGGCAGGTTCTGCCCCTTCACGATCGCCTCGTACACGCGGCTGCGGCCGTTCACGTCGTCCGACTTGACCGTCAGGATCTCCTGCAGCGTGTGCGCGGCGCCGTACGCCTCGAGCGCCCACACTTCCATTTCTCCGAAGCGCTGGCCGCCGAACTGCGCCTTGCCGGCGAGCGGCTGCTGGGTGACCAGCGAATACGGTCCGATCGACCGCGCGTGGATCTTGTCGTCCACGAGGTGCGACAGCTTCATCATGTAGATCGAGCCCACCGTAACCTCGGACTCGAACAGCTCGCCCGAGCGGCCGTCGCGCAACCGGCACTTGCCGACCGGCGACAGGCCCGCGGTGAGCAACAGCTCGGTCGCGGCGCTATCGACATCGGCTTCCGATTTGGCGCCGAACAGCGCCGCCAGCGCCGGACGGCCGATCGCCTCCAGCACCTCCGCGGGCTTGTCGTGCGCCAGGAACTTCTCGACCTCCTTGAGTCCCGCTTTCAGCCCCGCCTTGTCGCCGTCGCCGGCCTCGAGCCGGGCGGCCTGCACTTCCTGCTCGATGCGCCGCTGCGCCAGCTCGCGCTCGGCCAGCTCCTTGGCGGCGAACTTGAGGAAGTCCACCATCTGGTGGTACAGCTCGCGCGTTTCCGCCGATACGCTCCGCCCCCCCAGCAGCGAGATGCCCGCCGTGGACACGTCGGCGCGGCCGCCGTTGGTGGACGGCAGCTTCCGCAGGTCGGCGACGATCTTGAACACCCGGTCGGAATCGAGCGCGGGAGGCCGCACGTCGAACTGGAGCGAGTCCGCCGCCCAGCGCAGCCCGGCGAGCCGCATCAGCACGCCGATCTCGGTCTCGTTGGCGCCCTGGAAGACGGGGGTCTTGGCGTCGAAGCCCAACAGGTTCGCCGCCCAGCCCAGGTGCGTTTCGAGGATCTGTCCCACGTTCATGCGGCTCGGCACGCCGAGCGGGTTGAGGACGATGTCCACCGGCGTTCCATTCGGCAGGAACGGCATATCCTCTTCCGGCACGATCCGGGCGATGATGCCCTTGTTGCCGTGGCGGCCCGCCATCTTGTCGCCCACCGAGATCTTCCGCTTCTCGGCGACGTACACCTTCACGAGCTGGATGACGCCCGGCGGGAGCTCGTCGGGCTGCAGGATCTTGTCGATCTGATCCTCCGACTTCTCCTCGATCTTGGCGCGCTCGGCGCCGGCCGCGTCGAGCACGGCGCGCAGCTTTTCGTTCACCGCCTTCGTCCCGACGCGCAGCGTCTTCAGGTCCACGTCGGCGAAGTGGATCTCGTCGAGGCTCGCGCGCGTGAGCTTCGTGCCGGCCGGGAGAAACTCCTCCACGGTGCCGGCTTTCAGCATCAGGCCGACGTCCTGATTCACGAGCAGCTCGCTCAGCTCGGCGAACATCGCCTCGGAGATCCGCGCCTTCTCTTCCACCTCGAGCCGGCGCACTTCGCCGATCCGCTCGCCGCGGTCCTTCTCCACCACCTGGTCCTCGATGCGCGAGAAGATCTTCACGTCGATGACCACGCCCTCCATGCCGGGCGGCACCTTGAGCGACGAGTCCTTCACGTCCTTCGCCTTCTCGCCGGAGATCGCGGTGAGCAGCTTTTCTTCGGGCGACAGCTCCGTCTCGCCCTTCGGGGTGATCTTGCCCACCAGGATGTCGCCCGCCTTCACGTGGGCGCCGATGCGCACGATGCCCCGCTCGTCGAGGTCGACGAGCGACTCTTCGGCGACGTTGGGGATTTCCCGCGTGATCTCCTCACGGCCGCGCTTGGTGTCGCGGACGTGCAGCTCCAGCTCCTGGATGTGGATCGACGAGTAGACGTCGTCCTTCACCAGGCGCTCGGACAGCACGATGGCGTCTTCGAAGTTGTGGCCGTACCACGGCATGAACGCCACGGTGACGTTGGCGCCGAGCGCCAGGTCGCCGCCGTCGGTGCCCGCGCCGTCGGCCACGATCTGCCCCGCCTTCACCTTCTGGCCCATGTGGACGAGCGGCCGCTGGTTGATGGCCGTGTCCTGATTGGTGCGCCAGAACTTCTTCAGGCGGAAGCGGTCGTGCTGCTTGAGCCGCGCCAGGGGGTGATCGCCGTTCGGCGTGGCATCCTCGTCGCCGGCGTCGATGATGATCTCATCGGCGGTGACGCGGGTGACGACCCCGCCGCGCCGCGCGATCACTACCGCGCCGGAATCGCGTGCCACCTTTTCCTCGAGCCCGGTGCCCACGAGCGGCGCCTGCGGGAAGAGGAGCGGCACCGACTGGCGCTGCATGTTCGAGCCCATGAGCGCGCGGTTCGCGTCATCGTGCTCGAGGAACGGAATCAGCGCCGCCGCGATCGAGACGAGCTGCTCGGGCGCGACGTCCATGAAGTCGATCTTGTGCGGCGGCAGCAGCGGGTAGTCGTCCCGCTTGCGGCACAGCACCAGCTCGTCGGCAAACCGGCCGTCGGGCGTGAGGTGCGCGTTCGCCTGCGCCACCGCGTACTCCTCCTCTTCCGAGGCCGACAGCCAGCGCGTTTCGTCCGTGACCTTGCCGTCCTTCACCACGCGGTAGGGCGTCTCGATGAAGCCCAGGTCGTTGACGCGCGCGTAGCACGAGAGGCTCGTGATCAGGCCGATGTTCGGGCCTTCCGGCGTCTCGATCGGGCACATGCGGCCGTACTGGCTGTAATGCACGTCGCGCACTTCGAAGCCGGCGCGCTCGCGCGTGAGCCCGCCCGGTCCGAGCGCCGACAGGCGGCGCTTGTGGGTGAGCTCGGCGAGCGGGTTCGTCTGGTCCATGAACTGCGACAGCTGCGAGCTGCCGAAGAACGCCTGGATGACGGCGCTCACCGTCCGCGCGTTGACCAGATCGTCGAGCGTGATGCGCTCGGGATCGTTGTTGATGCTCATCCGCTCCTTGATGAGCCGCGCCATGCGCGACAGGCCGACCGAGAACTGGTTGGCGATCAGCTCGCCCACCGAGCGCACCCGGCGGTTGCCGAGGTGGTCGATGTCGTCGGTGTAGCCGCGGCCCTCGGACAGCTCGATCAGGTAGCGGATGATGGCCACGAAGTCGTCCTCGGTGAGGACGGTGTTGTCCTTCGCCACGTTCACCTTGAGCCGCTGGTTGATCTTGTAGCGGCCGACCCGCCCCAGGTCGTAGCGCTTGGGGTGGAAGAACAGCCGCTTCAGCGCATCGCGCGCGGTCTCGATGTTCGGCGCCTCCCCGGGCCGGAGCAGGGTGTAGATCTGCGCCAGGGCCTCGGCCTCGGAATGGGTCGGGTCTTTGGCGAGCGTGTTCTTGATCAGCGGCGACTCGCTCCGCCCCGCCGGGAGGAACACGTCGACCTTGGTGACGCCGGCCTTGATGAGCTTCTTCTTGAGCGTGTCGGACACCTCCCGCCCGCCCTCGGCCAGCACCTCGCCGGTCTCGGGGTCCGCGACGTCGAACGCCAGCACGTACTTGCTCGGCGCCTGCTGGGTGGTGGTCGGCAGCGCGTCGTCGCGCAGGTCGAGCGCGGTGTAGCCGGCGAACACCCGCACCGCGGTGATGCCGGCGCGGCGGAACGCGTTGAAGCGCTCGAGCGTCAGCTCGTCGCCGACGCGCGCCAGCGGCTCGCCCTTCTTGTTCTCGGGGTCGGGAACGTCGGCCGCGAGCAGCGTGCCGAGCACCTCACGCTTCTGCGCGCGGCCCTCGAGCTTGCCCGTGATGTCGATGTCCTTCACCGCGTAGAACAGTTTCAGGATGTCGGCGTTGTTCCCGTAGCCGAACGCGCGCAGCAGCGCCGTCGCGGGGAACTTCTTCTTCTTGTCGATGTGAACGTAGATCACGTCGTGGATGTCGACGGTGAACTCGACCCACGAGCCGCGGAACGGAATGATCCGGGCGGAGAACAGCCGCTGCCCGTTGGGGTGGATGCTCTCCTCGAACACGACGCCCGGCGAGCGGTGCAGCTGCGAGACGATCACGCGCTCGGCGCCGTTGATGACGAACGTGCCCAGCGGGGTGAGGATCGGCAGCTCGCCGAGATAGACTTCCTTCTCGATGATGTTCTTGGGCCGCTTGGTCTTCGTGACCTCGCCGACCTCTTCCATCACCACGAGCTGCAGCGTGGCCTTGAGCGGCACCGAGTACGTCATGTCGCGCTCGATGCACTCCTCGACGGTGTACTTCGCCTCCCCGAGCCCGTACTTCACGAACTCGAGCGAGTAGTTGCCGTTCACGTCCTGGATCGGGAACAGGTCTTTGAAGACCCGCTCGAGCCCGACGTCGGAGCGCTCGGCGCCGCGGCCGTCGGGCTGCAGCAGCGACTGGAAGGCGCGCGTCTGAATGTCGAGGAGATGGGGCATCGGCATCCCCGTCTCCAGCTTGGCGAATGAAAGCACCGGCAGCGTCTGCGTCTTGGTCATGTCAAACCCTCAGGCAAAGCAAAAGGCCCAGCCCCCCCCGCGCCGAACGGCGGCCGGGGGCGGACATCAGGGCTCGGAACAGCGAGCAGGTTGTGGTGAATCCGCGCATGTCGTAGACCGAAGCGAGACCCGGGTCACGTCGCCGGGCCCCCATGGCCCGGCGCGCCTGACGTCCGAGACTACTTCAGTTCGACGACGGCGCCCTGCGCTTCGAGCTTCTTTTGGATTTCTTCGGCTTCCTGCTTGGACACGCCTTCCTTCACGGTCCCGGGCGCGCCTTCGACCAGATCCTTCGCTTCCTTGAGGCCGAGGCTGGTGA
>JAUYMC010000225.1 GCA_030699545.1 Gemmatimonadales bacterium
GGCGGGCGTCGGCGGACCCGCGCACGAACGTGGCGTGCCGGCGGAAGCCCAGGGCGGCGGCGGTGTTCCGGGGAGATCCGCGCCTCCTTCGAGGCCGACGGGTCGACCATCTCGTGGCACTGTCCCGTCTGCGGGGACAACGGCCTGACGCGGGGTGGGAGGGGACCCCGTGGGATCGGAGGCCTACGACAGCGGCGTCGTGACCGGTGGAGGGTGGGTGTTGATTCGGCGGTGCCCCTCTCCAGCCAGTCGCGCAGGGCCAACAGCTCGACCGCGGTCGTCCCGAACGTCCGCACCTCTTGCTGGCGCTTCCCGTTCGATCCCGGCACGCGCACACACGCCGCGAGGGTGTCCCGATCCACATCCAGCCCGTAGCATCGCCCGATCAACTGGTCCATCACGCCGCCTCCTGGGAGAAGTGTGGCCGCGGCCCGGAGGAGCTTCCCTCTACGCACGACTCTGCTCGGCGTGCTCGAACGCAACAATGCGGGGTGCCGAAAGCTCCCACAGAGGTGCCGTGCGCCGGGGGGATGACCACCGAAGAAGCCAAGAAAACCGCGAAGCTGGGAGCCACAGGCCCGCGAATACGAGGGCTTGTGGTGCTGGCGGCGGCTATCTTGGCCCGCAAGCCGCTCGCGGCCGCAGGGCGGGCGGTGCCGGGCTGGGCGGCTCGGGGTTACGTTGCTGTGTTGTAATGCCCTGATTCTCCTTGATGTTTTGGCTCGCCGTGCTATCCTCTAGGCCTGTGGGATCCACGCAACCTCTGAGGTACCTATGCTGAGCGGGCGCAGCGACTTACCGGATTTCGCGAACCCCCCTGTCATAGAAGTCGCCCTTTCATTCCAGTTCGAGCGGCTGGGAAGTCTCCACGCCTCCCATTTGGGGCTTCTGTGGAGCAGGTTCAGGGATCGCTTTCCGAAGACTGAAGACCACCCACCACGGGAGCCCATCATAGAGCAGTTTGGCGTTTTTTCGCCACCCGGAGTGAGGGTTCAGATCGAGACGGTCATGCCCGTGCCTCGCGCCTGGTTCCTGAACGAGGCAGGGACCGAGTTGATCCAAGTCCAACAGGATTGCTTTGTGCACAACTGGCGCAAGATTGGTGTGCCAGCCGAGATCTATCCCCGGTACGAGAGTATTCGCCAGACATTTTCGAATGAACTTGGAGTGTTTCTTCGCTTCGTCGAAGAGGAAGGGATTGGAAAGGTGATCCCCACTCAGTGCGAGATCACCTACGTGAATCATCTTGTGGCTGGAGAAGGTTGGGATGCCTTGGGCGAAGTGGAATGCGTGCTAGCGCCGTGGAGCGGCAAGTACAGCGAACCATTCCTTCCAATGCCAGAAGAGATTCGCACCGGAATTCGATACCTGATCCCAGGGGCCCAGAACGAGCCGATCGGGCGTTTGCACGTCGATCTGGTGCCAGCCGTCGACCTAAAGACGCAGCGACGTGTTTTCGTCCTGACCCTGACAGCTCGGGGAAGGCCAACCGACGAAGGGATCGATGGCGTTCTACGCTTCTTAGACAAAGGACGGGAATGGATTGTCCGTGGCTTCGCGGCGATCACTACATCCAACATGCATCGCGTGTGGGGGAGACTTGATGCCCGATAGCGTGGTCATGTACGAAGACTACAGCACAGCCAGAGGGACTCTGGCGCCATGGTGGCGAAGAGACACGAAGGCTCATCCCGAGGGAAGTCGCATCGCGGCAAAGCAGCGCTCGCAGCACCTGCTCGTACTCCCTGAAGGTTCGATTTCAATTGCCCTAGCCGCCGATGCGGAAGAACCGGCGTGGCTTATGCCATCGCTTGAAGCTCTACATGAGATTGGTTTCTTGCCAGAGAATTGGAATTCCTACGGTTCAAGGGCTGTATCCATTCATGCGCTTGCAGCGACGATACGCCTCCTTGGGGCCCTCATGAATGAGGCTATGCCTCTTCCGGCATTCGTGCCGACTCGCCGAGGGGGCGTCCAGATCGAATGGCACATCAAAGGCATCGACCTTGAAATTGAGGTGACTCCTGCCGAGCGGATACATGCGTCGTTTGAGGACCTTGAGACCGGGCGGGAATGGGAGAACGATGTCACTTCTGATCTCAGTCTTGTCCGGCAGGAGCTCACAGGACTCCCGGGTTAGAGTCAATACTGTTCACTTAATGTCCATTGTGTGGTATCCTGTCGGCACATCCGACAGGAGGAGCGCCTATGGCACGGACTGTTGCCGAACTCCCGATCGGCACGCGCATCACGGATTTCATCAGCGTGGGCGTGCTCACCAAAACGTTTCCGTCGACCGCAATCGATGCCGTACTTCGCGATACCGGCAAAGCGAGCATCCGGCAGAGGGACATGCCGGCGCACGTCGTCGTCTACTACGTGATCGCCCTGGCCCTGTACATGCAGTCGTCCTACCGCGAGGTGCTGCGCTGCCTCCTCGAGGGAATTGAATGGCTCCTGGGCCCGGGCGCGACGATCAAGGTGACCGGCAAGTCGGGGATTTCCCAGGCTCGCACCCGGCTGGGCTGGGAGCCGATCCGGCAGCTGCACGACCAGGTTGTGAAGCCGATCGCAGTGGAATCGACGAAGGGCGCGTGGTACCGCCGGTGGCGCCTGGTCAGCCTGGACGGCAGCACCCTGGACGTCGCCGACAAGCAGGAGAACGACAGAGTCTTCGGCCGGCCGTCGTCCAGCCGGGGAAGCAGCGCGTTTCCCCAGTTGCGATTCGTCTCGCTGGTCGAAAACGGGACCCACGTCCTGTTCGGAACCCGGATGGACGGTTTCAAGACGGGAGAGATCACGCTGGCAAAGGAAGTGTTGGGTTCCCTGCGCCAGTGGATGGTGTGCCTCGCCGACCGGAACTTCTACGGGTTCGAGCTGTGGAAGCAGGCGCGTGGGACCGGGGCCGATCTGCTCTGGAGAGTGAAGAAAAACCTGCGGCTGCCGTGCGAGAAGAGACTGCCCGACGGTTCCTACCTCAGCAGGGTCTACCAGTCTCCGAAAGATCTGCGTCACGGAGTCAACGGGGTCGTTGTCCGGGTGATCGAATACAGGCTGCAGAACGTTGCAGATGCGGAACCCCTCTACCGGCTGTTGACGACGATCCTGGATCCGGACGCGGCGCCGGCAACGGAGCTGGCCGCCCTGTACCACGAGCGGTGGGAGATCGAAACGGCGCTGGACGAACTCAAGACTCATCTGCGCGGCTCCCGGATCGTCCTGCGCAGCAAGACGCCCGACCTAGTGAAACAGGAGTTCTACGGCCTGATGCTGGCGCACTTTGCCGTCCGCGGCCTGATGCACGACGCGGCGCTCGTTGCGGACGTAGACCCGGATCGCCTGTCGTTCCTTCACGCGGTGCGCGTCGTCCGGCGTAAAATCGCGAGGTTCGCGTCAATTCCCCCCTCAGGACAGGACATCGTTCCATGAGGCGGTCTTGAGAGAGACTCTCGGGGAACGCGTCGTTTCGAGCAGATCCCGACGCAATCCGCGGGGGGTGAAACGGAAGATGAGCGGCTATCCGGTTCGACCGCGGATGTGCTCTGGCACGAAGATTGTCAGGATCGAAGATCACATTAGGATCCTTAACTGAACAGTATTGGGGTTAGAGTGGCAAAAGTAAGGTTTGAACGGCCCCCCGCCAGACGACGTCCCCATCCCGGACACAGCGCGCCTGTGGCGAAGAGTCCCGCCCAGGCACTTCGTTGTTGACGCGAACCTTGAACGTAGGCGCCCATCGTCCGCGGCTTTCGAGGATGACGACGATGGGGACCCGATGTCGGTCATTCTTGGAGATGATTTGCTGGCAGCCGGGCGAGCAGTATCCGACGCCCTTGCGGGCCTATCCGGATACGCCTTGGCTGAGCTAACGGCAGGGCAAGTTCGGGCACTCGGGCAGGGGGTGGTTAGAAGTCCGACGCCAGAAGAGCCAGCACACGCGAAAGTTGTTGGTGCGAAAACGGACTCGGTTCGAAGGAGGATGGCAAGGGTATCGACCTGGAGAATTGCGCCTCCGGAATGACGAGACGGACTGCCAAGCTCGGAAACCACCGAGGGCGGGCATTGGGAACGAGCGTCTCGGTTCCAAGTTGGTTCCAACTCACCGCGCGCGACGCGATGTACGAGCAGGTGCACGTCACGACGAGTGCTCGCTATCATCGCAAGATACCTCGTCGTGGGTGTCGGTCGGCAGTTCCCGGTCCTGACTCTTAATCAGCGGGTCCACGGTTCGAGTCCTTGACGGCCCACCAAACGAAATCAGGCGCTTCGGGCACACCCCGGAGCGCCTGATTTTCCTCAGGTGGTGCTCCTGGTGCTACTGAGCCCCCAGTCGCGGAACAGGCGAAATGAGCCCAGGAGGCGACTTCGATTCAGCGGACCGAGGGTTCGAGTCCTCGACCGATCACCATCTCGATCGGGCCCCTCCAGCGCGCCGGGATGTCCCCTCTCCCGATCTTCGGGTAAGATGCCGCTGTGCGGGCCTGGGTGGCAGTCACCGATAGGGACTGGTACCGGTTCCTGAGCCGGCGGCCTGACCTCGAGGAGGTCGACTTCTGGCAGCCCGGAGGGAACCGTGTCTTCACGACCCTGTCGCCCGGTGAGCCGTTCCTCTTCAAGCTCCACTACCCGGACAACGCGATTGTCGGTGGCGGTTTCTTCACGCACGCCTCGCGGGGACCGGCCAGCGTGGCGTGGGAGGCCTTCGGCGGGAAGAACGGGGCCGGCTCGTACGAGGAGATGTGCCGGCGCATCGGGCGCTACCGGCGGACGCCGCTCGATCCCCGGGGGCGGTACACCGTCACGCCTGACCATTGCTTCCGCGTCAGCTGCCGGCTCAAGTCGGATTTCGACAACGGCGAGCCGTACTATCCACGGTCCGCGAACCGGATCTGGCTGCCGAGCTAGGCCGAAGACCAGCCGAGCCGGGAGTTCCTCGAGTGGCACGCCGACACCGTCTACCGCGGATAGCTGAGGTCGTGGTGCGATCATCCGTGGTTGCGGGCGGTCGCCACCAGCTCGAGCTCGCCTTCAAGAGACGTCTCCGCGCCTGGGGTCAGCAGTGGGGCGTACCCCATCTCGACCGTCGTGTTGCCATCGAGTGGAGCTCGAGATTCCGGAGGGCGTTGGGCCGGGCGTACGCGGAGCGCGGCGTGGTCCGCCTGTCAGAGGTTCTTGTGTCGGCGCCGGGCGCTGTCGCGGTCGAGGTGCTCTGTCACGAGGTCGCGCATCTCGTGGCGATCGCCGCCGGGACCGGGAGGCCGCATGGGCCCGAGTGGGCGACCCTAGTGCGTGCGGCTGGGTTCACGCCGCGGCGCAGTGTGCCCTGGCCAGCAGCGCGTCCCGGATCCGGGCGCAGGGCAGGTGCGCGCGGGCGCCGCTACATGCATCGATGTCCGGTGTGCCAAGCACACCGAGTCGCGCGGCGGCCTGTTCGGCGGTGGCGCTGTGCGGCGTGCGTCGCCGTGGGGCTGGACGGACACCTCGAGATCACGGTGCGGGCGTGAGCCAGCTCTCGTGTCCGTTCTGCACGCGCCAGGCCGAGCTTGTGTTCTACGAGGGACGGCTGGTCGTCGGCATCTGGGATCAGTTTCCGGTCTCTCCGGGGCATGCGCTGCTCATTCCCCGTCGCCACGTGGTCTCGTGGTTCGACGCGACGGATGAGGAACGAGGCGAACTGACCACGGCGATCACGGCCGCAAAGGCGGCGATCGAACAGACTCACCGCCCCGAGGGTTACAACCTCGGGGTAAACGTGGGGGCGGCGGCCGGACAGACGATCTCTCACTTGCACGTCCACGTCATCCCCCGCTACCCGGGCGATGTGCCGGAGCCACGCGGCGGGGTCCGGCACGTGATTCCGGCCAAGGCAGACTACATCGGCCTCGTCCGGGAGGCGCTGCCGCGCGCCTATGGCGCCGAACAGAGCATCCCGGGCTCGTTGTTCACGGCGCCACCGGAACCTCCTCATGGCCGGGCGCTGGTCCAGGGCGGGGATGACCCTCTCCTTCCGCACCTCCGCGCCCATCTCGCGGCGGCGGAGCGCGTTGACATGGCGGTGGCGTTCGTGCTCGAGCGGGGGCTTGCGCAGATCGACGAGCACCTGAAGGACCTGGTGCGGCGCGGGGGGCGGCTCCGGGTGCTCACCGGCGACTACCTCGATGTGACCGAGCCGGCGGCGCTGCTGCGCTTGCTGGATCTGGACGCGCTGGCCGGCGCGGCAACCGGGGCCGTGGAATTGCGGGTGTTCGAGAGCGGCGGGGAGAGCTTTCATCCGAAGGCGTACATCCTGCACCTGCGTGACGGGGGCGGGGTGGCGTTCGTCGGCAGCTCGAACCTGAGTCAGGTGGCGCTTGGGCATGGCATCGAGTGGAACTATCGGGTCTTCACGGTGCGCGACGGGACGGGGTTCCGATCGGTCGGAGCCGCCTTCGAGACCCTGTTCGTCCATCCGAGGACCCGGCCCCTCGACGCCGACTGGGTGAGCCGCTACCGTGACCGGCGATCCCGAGAGCGAGTGCGTACCGTCGACGTGCTGCCCGAGCCGCTGGCGCCGCCGGAGCCGCATCCAGTTCAGATCGAGGCCCTGGCGGCGCTGGAGCGGACGCGCGCCGAGGGCAACGCGGCGGGTCTGGTGGTGCTGGCCACCGGCCTGGGGAAGACATGGCTGGCGGGCTTCGACACTCAGCGCCCCGAGTACCGCCGCGTGCTGTTCGTGGCTCATCGGGAGGAGATCCTGGCGCAAGCCCTCGCGACGTTCCGGCGCGTGCGCTCGGGCGCCGTCCTGGGGCTCTACACGGGCACCGAGCGCGCGCCGGAGGCCGAGGTGCTGTTCGCGTCCATCCAGACACTCGGCCGGGCGAGCCACCTCACCCGGTTTTCGGCGGATGCGTTCGACTACATCGTCGTGGATGAGTTTCACCACGCCGCGGCGGCCACCTACCGGCGACTGATCGATCACTTCCAGCCGAAGTTCCTGCTCGGGCTCACGGCGACACCGGAGCGGACGGACGGCGGCGATCTGCTGGCGTTGTGCGGCGAGAATCTCGTGTATCGGTGTGACTTCCTCGACGGGATCCGTGGAGGTCTGCTCGTCCCGTTCCGGTATTTCGGCGTGCCGGATGAGGTCGATTACCGGAACATCCCCTGGCGGAGCTCGCGCTTCGACGAAGAGGCGCTCACGCGGGCGGTGGCCACGCGCTCGAGGGCCGAGAACGCGCTGGAACAGTACCGTCGGCGGGGAGGATCCCGCACGCTTGCCTTCTGCTGCTCGACCGGCCACGCCGACTTCATGGGGGAGTTTTTCAGCAGGGCCGGTGTCCGGGCGGTGGCGGTCCACTCGGCCCCGACGAGTGCGCCGCGCGCCGCCTAGCTGGAGCGTCTGGAGGCGGGCGACCTGGACGTCGTGTTCGCGGTGGACATGTTCAATGAGGGCGTGGATCTCCCGCATGTCGACACAGTGATGATGCTCCGTCCGACCGAGTCTCGGGTCGTCTGGGTGCAGCAGTTCGGTCGCGGGCTCCGGAAGGCCGAGGGCAAGGATCACCTCCGCGTGATCGACTACATAGGGAACCACCGGACATTCCTTCTCAAGCCCCAGACACTGTTCGGACTGCCGCCGGGCAACATGGCGGCCGTCGCCGAGGCCCTGACGCGGGCCGAAGGCGGCGCGACGGAACTGCCCCCGGGCTGTGAAGTGACCT
>JAUYMC010000300.1 GCA_030699545.1 Gemmatimonadales bacterium
GGACGGGCTCGGTTTCGAGGCGAGGGGTGCGATAGCTGGGCGGGTCGGGGTCCGGGTGGGCCGGAAACGGCATGGAGCGGTTTCGTGGCTGGCGGCGGTGTGGGATGCGGTGGGAAGCGCTGGCCTGGGGAAGTCTTGGGCGGCGGCCGCCGGCGAGGAGCTGGCGGCCGCCGCGTTCGTTTCCGGGCTGGCGCGCCTCGAGGGGGCTCGCCGGCGGCGGCGCCCCGCTCGGGGATCCCCACTTGTCAGATGAGCCATTCTGACAAAAAA
The DNA here is from genome assembly GCA_030699545.1 of Gemmatimonadales bacterium. Lineage (GTDB taxonomy): Bacteria > Gemmatimonadota > Gemmatimonadetes > Gemmatimonadales > GWC2-71-9 > 20CM-2-65-7. The sequence continues at coordinate 271 of JAUYMC010000300.1, forward strand.
CGTCATAAACCCTTGGGGCGCAAGTAGTTACGTCAATCTAGCTCTCGAAATGCCCTCAGAAGGGCCTGTTTCGCCGTCGGACCCTAGGGGCCACGGCCACGGAGAGTGGTTCCTGAAGCACTCGCGGAAGCGGTAGACTCGAACCGGACGCGCCCCAGGGCGCAGGAGGCCGACATGGCGATGTCGCTGAAGATCGAGTGGCAGGCCACCGGGAATCCGGACACGAACCGGAATGGCGTGATCGAGGTCCCCTTCGACGGCGATCCCCACTGCTCGAATGAGCAGCTCGAAGCCAAGATCCTCGTCGCGCTCTGGCCCGCGGTCGATCTCATGCGACCCGATGGCGCGTTTCACGGTGGGGCGTGGGTCCGCCACCCGCACTCCGGCTACCTGCGCCATATCAAGTTCTGGGCCCTGGCGCCGCGTCCCAACTGGCGGTCGGAATGCCTGGACCCGGCCGAGGCCCTCACCAGGCGCCCCGACGCCGCCTACGCTGCCGGCGCCAATGCCATCTTCCAGGCCTCCGCCGACGCCCGCACGATCAAGCAGCTGCGGCACGAGCTGGCGGCCGCGAACCAGGAGATCGCCGATCTCGGCAAGACGGCCGACCTGCACCGGCGGGAGCGCGCTCGCTGCGAGCAGCTGATCGCGCAGGGCGTGAAGGCCGAGCAGCGCGCGAAGCAGATCGAGCAGGCGCTCGCGGCCGATCTCGCGAAGGCCAAGCTCGCCAAGGGCGAGGCCTGGCCGTGCCCGTACTGCATGCAGCCCGCCACGCGGTTCGCGCCGGCCGAGTACGCCATTGGGGCGTGCGAGGACCACGCGACGTTGCTCGAGGCGAAGGGGGTCGAACTGCTGCCGATCCCGGCCGACCGGCCGAAGGACCACATGGGCCGTCCCGACCTGTGGCCGGACCAGGTGGCGTCCGTCAGTCGGCTCGAGCGGATGTGCGGCGTGATCGGCGCGCGGCGCGGCAGCCGTCCCCCTGCCGCGGACTTCGGCGTGCGGGCGCCGGGCCTGCTCGAGCGCTACGGGATCGTCACCTAGCCATGGCCGTTGCGCCCAAGAACCCGGCGCTCGCCAACCTGAGCTGCGAGCGCTGTGGGTGTACCGAGACGACGCCATGCGAGGAGGGGTGTTTCTGGATCGCGGCAGCCGCGGTGGTCGGCCGGGCGATTTGCTCCGCGTGCGTGGCCGTCAAGGACCCGCGGGAGTGGCTCCTCGAGGTCTGCGACGAGTGCCACAACATGACGCGCCCGACACCCAAGCCTGTCGTCTCCCGCGACCACGAGACATGGATGGGCCTCGCGGCCAAGTGCATGAACAGACCGCTCCCCAAGATCTCGCTGGGGGTGCGCGACGCCGCGTGGAAGGCGTTCATCGCACGCTGCACGCCGGGCAACGTCTTCGCAGTGCTCCACGCGCACGCCCGGGCCATCGAGGCCATGGTGGCGCTCGCCCGCCACCTCGAGCAGCTGCCGTGCATCTGCCCGCTGCCTCGGCCGAGGGATCAGGCGGCGGCCGACGCCATCGCCGCCGTGCACCGGGAGATCGGCGAGGCCCACCTCGAGGTGTGCCCGCGCTTCCTCCGCGGCCACGACGCGTTCGAGCGCTTCGACGCGACCGCCTTCGGGGGCCCGCGGCCGCGGCCGCTGACGATCGTGGCGCCCGAAGAGGTGTCGGTCCCGACCGTCGCGGCGCCGCCGGCGCCGGCGGCAGCCGCGGCCGAGGACCCGGCGCCCGACCAGGTCGCCGAGGCGCTGGCCCACGGAACCGCCTATTTGCCTCCCGCCCCCTAGGGGGCGAGGCCGAAAGAAGCGGTTCCCGGAGGGGCGCCAGCGGCCGCTACCGCATCAAGCGGCCGAACGTGCCGCGGATCCACGCGAGGCACTCGACGAAGAGCGGCGCCTCGACGTGAAGCTCGAGCTTCATCGAGAACCCGGGCGCGAGCGGGACCGCGATCGGCAGGCGGAACTCGCCGGCCGCCAGCGGCGCGGTGCCGTAGGACTTGGCGCCGATGATCAGCTGCCCGTAGGCGCGGCCCCAAGCGCGTCGCGCGGCGACGTCGTACTGGTCGCCGGAAGCGGGGATCGTGTCGAGCGGCTGCACGCCCCAGGCCGAGATCTCGAACCCGCCGCCCAACTGCTCGTCGAGGTGCAGCCCGTCGTCCTCGACGGCGAAGCGGATCTCCTCCATGCCGGCGACCGCCGGCGTCGCCGGCGTCGCGAAGGCCCACACGGTGCCCGGCGCGTCGATGCGCGGATGGCACCACAGCGTCTCGGGCGTGTGCTCGAGGAACGGGACGGAGAAGTCGGATTCGGATTCCATCACACCACCTCCATCCCGAGGAACCCCTCGAGGCGCACGCGGATCTGCCACACGTAGGTGAGCTGCGGGATCGAGTGGCCGCGCTGCTGCAGGTCCCCATAGAACGCCTGGCGCGGCGGGATGAACACGTTGCAGTGCCACGGGAGATCGGCCAGCGTCCCGTTCACGTAGTCCCGGATCCCGACCTGCAGGCGGAACTGGAACTGCTTCATCGCCGCGATGTCCGCGCGGGCCTTGGCCAGGTCGACTGCGTCGGCGCGCTTCTCGACGTACGAGAAGCGCCCCGTGCGCGTCCCGTAGCCGTCGATGGCCTCCTCGCGCTCGAGCCAAGTCGGCTGTGGCAGGAAGAGGACCTGGACGCGGCGCGCGTCGAAGCAGCGCGGCATCGAGAGCTGGCCGCCCGTGGCGATGACCGGCGAGATCTCGGCGTTGGTCTTGCCACACGGGTCGACGAACGGCCGCCACAGAAACCCGCCGGCGGTCCAGTCGGCCGCCGTCAGCATGCGGTGCCCCTTGGGCCCGACCTCCATCGTGTCGAACAGCGCGTAGGGGATCACGAGCAGCCGTTCGACGTCGCGGAGGCCGGCGTCGCTCAACCACTCCGCGTTGTCCCACGGCGTCGGGCCCGTGAGCCCGTGGTGGCGCGAGCGCGCCGCCGGCGAGAGCCACTCACCGGGGATCCTCGGCCGCGGGCCGCCGGTGTGGTTCCACGGGTCGTAGAAGCGCACGTCGGGGCCCGGCGCGGCTGGCGTGACGTCACGGACCGGCATGGTCCCTCACCTCCCGCGCTCCTCGGGCGGCTTCCACGGGTGCCCGAGCGCCTCGTAGATTTCCTGCTCCGTGTGGCCGGCCACGCGCGCGCCCGTCGCGTCGAAGAGCCCGTACTCGTTCAGGCGCCAGCCCCGCTTCATGGC
>JAUYMC010000319.1 GCA_030699545.1 Gemmatimonadales bacterium
CGGGTACGGCGCGGCGCGATGCGCTGACGCGGCTCGCGGGGCAGCTCGACCGCGATGCGGCTGTCGCCAGAGACCAGCCGAAGGTGCGGATGCTGGCGGGCGCGGTGCGGGATCTGGCCGCCGGGTCGAGGTAGTGACCTACCGGCCAGGCGCGCCTGTTGTCCGCTTGCGGGGTATCGTAGCAATGCACAAGACCCTCCTTCCCATCGTGGCGGCGGGTGCGTGTGTCTGCACCGTTCTCCCCCCCGCCCCCCTCGCGGCGCAGTACTTCGGCCGCAACGCCGTGCAGTACGAGACGTTCGACTTCAAGGTCCTCAAGACGCAGCACTTCGACGTCTACTTCTACCCACGGGAAGCGGGAGCCGCCGAACAGGCGGCCCGAATGGCGGAACGGTGGTACGCGCGGCTGTCGGTGATCTTGAAGCACGAGCTGCGAGGACGGCAGCCGCTCATCCTGTACGCCGACCACCCCGATTTCGAGCAGACGAACGTCATCGGTCAGCAGCCGGGCGAGGGCACGGGCGGCGTCACCGAGAGCTTCAAGCGCCGCATCATCCTGCCGATGGGGGCCTCCCGTATGAAGATCGCCACGTGGAACGTGAACGGCGTTCGCGCCCGCGCCGCGCAGCTGTGCGAATGGATGGAGCGGGACCGGCCCGACGTCGTCTGTCTCCAGGAACTCAAGGCGGAGGCGTCGCAGATCCCCGCCCAGTGCCGGCTCGACGCGTATCACGAATACTGGCACTGCCTGAAGGGCTATTCCGGCGTCTCACTGCACATCCGGAAGGACCGCTTCGCCTGTGACCCCGTCTTTGGGCATCCCTCCTTCGACATGGAATCGCGGATCGTGCAGGTGGAGCTCGGCGACCTCGTGATCGCCTCGGTCTATGTCCCGAACGGTGGAAAGGACTACGCCGCCAAGCTGGCGTTCCTCGCGAGTCTGACGGAGTGGGCGGCGCGGCTGACCGCGGACGGACGGCGGCTCATCGTGTGCGGCGACCTGAACATCGCGCGGGCCGAGATGGACGTGCACCCCAAGGAGCGCAAGCCGAATGCCGTGGGGCAGCGGCCGGAGGAGCGCGCGCGGTTCGCGTCGTTGCTCGACACCGGGCTGTCCGACGTGGGGCGCCAGTTCGATCCCGACAATCCGAATCTGTTCACGTGGTGGGCGCCGTGGCGCAATCTGCGCCAGCGCAACATCGGCTGGCGGCTCGACTACGTCCTGTCGTCGCCCGGGGTCGCGCAGCGGGCCACCGGGTGCGTGGTGCTCGCCGATGTGGGCACGAGCGACCACGCGCCGGTGGTCATGACGATGGACTAGAAGGAGATCTGGACGCCCTCCAGCTCAGCTTCTCGCCGAGGTTGATGGCAGTACCCATGGGGGCGGACCAACGTTCCTCTTGCGCTCCGGCGCGGCATGGGGGCATATGTGGCCCCATGATCCTCCACACGACGCTCCTCCTCGTCTTTCAGGCGGCCGCCACGCAGGCGCCGGCCTGGACCCTACAGATGAAGGGCGACATCCGCTGGCAGCAGGTCACGGCGGCGGGCGCCCTCCTGGTCGGGACCGATCACGCCGTCGCCGGCATCGACATCGAACGCGGCCAGCTCGTCTGGGAGAAGCCCGAGCTCGCGGGGTGGCCGCCCGACAGCATCCGCCCGGTGGACGGCTCGATCCTCATGGAAGCCGCACGCCCCGACCTCCTGCTGATCTTCGACCCCGTCACCGGCGGTGTGGTCTTCGACTCCCGCGTGCTCGGTCTCCGCCAGGTGGTTACGCGCCGCGTGCTGCCGCAGTCGGGGACGCTGCTGGTGCACGGACGCCGGGCGTCGGCGGGCGCGCGGACCACGAGCCCGCCCGTCGTCGCCCTCTACGACCTCGCGACCGGCGCGCAGCGCTGGGTGAGCGAGTCGCTGTTCACACAGACCGGTGCAAAGCGGGGCGGGCTCGGCGGACTGATGCAGGGGCTGGTGCGCGCCGCCTCGGGCGGGATCGAGCTCGAGGTGCTCCAGGCCGGCCCCGAGATGATCGTCATCCACACGCTGATGGGCCTGCGCGCGCTCGATGCCACGACCGGCGCGGTCCGTTGGACGGCGGAGCTGCCGACGGAGCGCGCGGGCATGCCGGCGCGGCAGGTCCGCCTGCACTCCTCGCTCGATACGCCCGACCGCCTCTACGTCAGCTTCGACAACCGGCTGATGGCGTACCGGCTGGCGGACGGCCGGCCGCTGTGGGCGAAGCCGCCGCAGATCGAGGGGTGGGTGTACGGCATCGTGGAGCATCCCGCCGGCCTCATCATTCTGCCGGAATCGCCGCCGGCCGACCAGGCGACGGGCAACGTGCGGATCGTGAACGGCGTGGTGCAGACGGCGTTGCACGTCGTGCGCTACACCGACGGCACCCCGATCGCGGCCAAGCCGCTGCGCATGCGCGGCACGGTGACCGCCGCGCTGATCGCGGGCGGCTCGGCGGTGCTCGCCGTGGACGCCGAATCGCGGACGTTCGTCAACGTGCTGGACGTCGCGACGGCGACGCTGCGCCTCAAGAAGGACGTCAAGATCAAGGGTCAGCTCGCGTATGCGGAGCTGACGCCCGCCGGGTTGCTGTACATCTCGCGGCCCGACGCGGCGACGAACGCCGAGGTGAACGTCATCGATCTCGCGACGGGCGAGCCGAAGTACAAGGACGCGATCGAGAGCGGCAAGCCGCGGATGGCGGGGGAGTACAACGCCGCGCGCTACGCGCTGCACCACGCCCTCGAGGGCAACACGCTGTACGTCTTCGCGAGCCGCGATCACCGGCTGTACGCGGTGGACCGGCAGACGGGCGCGTACCGCGCGCTCGGCGGCGAGGTCAAGCTGCAGGGCGACGACGATCCGACGGCGATGGAGATCCGGCCCGCGGGGATCGTGTTGATCGCCCCGCAGAATCTCGTGGTGCTGGGCCGCGACGGCACGGTGCAGCACCAGGTCTATCATCCGGCGCCGCAACTGCCGGGGTTGCTGCGCGCGCTGCACCGCATCAATGCGGTGCGCGCCGGGCTGTACGGCGCGGCGGCGTCGGCGTATGGCGACGCGTTTGCGCAGGCTTCGCGCAGCGCGACGGACACCACGGCGAAACGGGTGACGGGGCAGCTGGCGGCGGCGTATACCCAGGGCGGCCGGCAGCTGGCGGGGTACTCGCGGCAATCGGCGGCGCTGGCGTCGAAGCGGTTCCGCGCGTCGCTCACCGTGCCGGGCGCGGTCTTCATGCTGACGCGGGCGCCGGAGGGCAACGGCAATCTCCTGCTGCAGATCAACAAGGACAACGGTCAGCCGCAATCGCGCGTCGAGCTGGGCAAGGAACGCGAGCCGGTGTACGCGGTGGACGACCTGGCGGGGATGCTGTTCCTGCGGACGGCGCCGCGCACCCTGGTGGGCTACCGGCTATAGTCGCGGGGCGCCGCACCGGCAATCGAGACAGCCGTGCTCCGCGCAGGTATCGCAGCTCTGCATCAGGCGGCGGCGCAGCGCATCGTGCGCGCGATGCAGCCGCACGCCGGCGTTGTTCGCCGTGATCCCCGCTTCCCGGGCGAAGGCCGCCACGGTCAGTCCCTCCAGATCGACGCGCCGAATCGCCTCGGCGTACTCCGGCTTCAGCGTCTCGACGAGCGACTGGACACAGGCGCAGACGGCGTCGTGGAGTCCTTCATCGGGCTCGGCCGCGGTCTCCGCCGTCCCGGCCACCCAGGCGAGCGCGCGGGCCTCGGCGCCCTGGCGGCGGTAGTAGTCGATCACGGCGTTGCGCAGCAGCCGGTAAAACCAGGGAATGACGGCGTCACCGTCGCGGACGCGGTCCGCATGTTCCAGCCCCCGCACGAACGCCTCCTGGAGCATGTCCTCGGCGGCTTCGCGCGACCCCACGCGCCGCTCGAGAAACGCCAGGAACCGGCGGTGATTCTCGACCAGCACGGTGAGCACATCAGGGGCTACGGGTGACGCCGTCATTCCACTAGTTTAGCCTTCGCAGCCGCAATTGCACGGCTGGTCGCAGCTGCACTCGGGGTCGCTGGTGCAGGAACAGGGCTGCGTGTTCATGATGTCTCCTTGCAGAGGTTGAGGTCAGTGACCTGCATCCCTGCTGACGCACGAGCCGTCCGTCCATTACACCCCACCCCACGCGAGAGTAGAGTCTTGGGTCACCGCCGGATTCTCCTCGCTGACGCCGACGCCTTGTACGTCGCGGTCGCCCGCGCGGTCGATCCCGAAGGCGCCGTGACGCGCGCCGCGGCGGACCTGCGCGCCGACGGGCTGGCGGCCCGGACCGGCGCGGCTCGTGGGCGTAAAGCTGTCGGGATTGGCGGCCGCGACGGCCGAGACCGAGCGCGACCGGGGCCTCTCCCACGCGATCGATCGCGTGCGGGGAAAGTTCGGGGCGACGAGTCTGCGGCCTGCCGGACTGGGTGATTAGCGGCGGCGGCCTTTCGTGGGACGCGGCTCGCGCGACGGCAGGCGCCGGATATCGGACGCCACCACGCCGGACATGGTCCGTTTGCCCGCGAGCCAATCCCGCACCTCCGATGGCCACACGCCGAGCTTCTCGGCGAGCTGCGCCTGTCCCCAGGCGATGCGCCGCAATTCCTGCCTCAGTTGTGCAGGGGTCAATATCCCTCCGATCATCGGCGTTCTGCTGCGGTCGAATGATGAGCGAGGGAGAGTATAGCCTATTAATGTTACGGTCGCGAACTCACCCGAGGATCCTGAAGGAGGAGAACAGCCGCTTCTTCCATAAGGAAGGGGCCGCGTGGTTGGCACGCTGGCTCGCCGAGCCCGCCGTTACAGCACCGCGCTGAGCACGCAGGTAAAGCCCGGCAGCACCTCTTCTCCCTCGAGCGGCTGATCCGCCGAGATCACCGCGTGCGTGCCGTCATGGCGGTAGACGCGCGCGTTGCGTTGCTCTGGGTCGATCACCCAGATGAGCCGGGTGCCGCCCTCGAGCCAGTCGCCGAGCTTGGCGAGCGTCTCGCCGGGGCGATCTCCCGGGGAGAGCACCTCGACGACGAGATCGGGTCCCAGTGCGGGAAAGCCCAGCGTGTTGGCATCAGGAAGGCGGCCGACCGTGATGAATCCCACGTCCGGCGCCCGAACGGTGTCAGGATCGCTCGCCAGCTTGAAGCCGATCTCCGCGGCGAACGCCTCGCCTGCCCCGGTTCGCTTCGCGTAGGTCGCCAACACTTCATAGAGCCGCGTCGCGATGCGACCGTGCCGGTAGCCGGCCGGCTCGTGTACGACCAGCACCCCACGCACGAGTTCCGTGCGCTTATCCGGAATGCTCGTGAGGAATAGCTCGTCGGCCGTCATCAGCGTGACCATGCGGGTAACGTACGCTCGGCGGCCATGCCGGGACAATGCAGGATGGGTGTCAAATCCCGTGGAACAGCCTGCGTTTTTTTGGTACGACTCTATCTGCGCCCACGCGCCGCGGGAGTCGCCGCCGCTCGGATCGGTGCCGGCAGATTCGTGGGCAGCGGATGGAGGTCGGGATCCAGGATGTGCGCCAGGATCTCGAGGCTGTCCACGAGCCGGGGGCCCGGCCGGCTGAAGTAGTGTGATCCGTTGACGACGAAGGCGGACGCCTGCAGCTCAGGCGGCACGAGGGGCAGGTCCTCGAGTGTGCGCTCCACGCTGTAGCCGCAGCACGAGATGACCACCACGTCGGGAGCCGCCGCGCGGACGTCGTCCCACGTGACCTGGCGCGAGCGCTCGCCTTCGCGTCCCACCACCTCCACGCCGCCCGCGAGCCGCACCAGCTCGGGGTTCCAATGACCGCCGCAGAACGGCGGATCGAGCCATTCGAGCAGCGCGACGCGCGGCCGAGCGGAAATCGCCGCCGAGCGTTCGGTGACGGCAGCGACGCGCGCCGCGAGCCCCGCGACGACGCCCTCCCCCACCGCCGTGACCCCAGCGGCCTCGGCGACCTGGCGGATGGCGTCGAACACTTCAGCGAGCGTCGTGGGCTCGAGATTCAGGACGCGCGGCCGGCCGGGGAGCGTGCAGGCCGCGGCCTGCACTTCCTCTTCCGCCACGGCGCAGACCTCGCAGAGCGCCTGGGTCACCAGGAGGTCGGGCGCGAGCCGGGTCAGCGCCGGCAGGTCGAGCGTGTAAAGCGCGCCCGTTGAGTGCAGCCGCTCGCGCACGAGTTCGTCAATCGTCCCACTCGAGGCGTCGGTGGGGATGAGGGTGCGGGTCACCCTGGGAAGGCGCTGGACGGATGCGGGATAGTCGCACTCGTGGGTGACGCCGACCAGCTGGTCGTCGAGGCCGAGGGCGGAGATGATTTCGGTGGCGCTGGGGAGCAGCGAGACGATGCGCATGCGTAAAGGTACGCGCGGCGCACCGAGAAGGCTCGGTGGCCGCCCCGACGTGGACACCGGCCCGCTGGATCAGGAAATCCCCGCGGGCCGGCCACCGACACCGTGCAGTTCGTGGTGCGGCCGCGGTAGCATGGCCACGCGTCGCGTGATGTTACGGGCATGCGGCAGGCAGGGCGCCGACGGGCTATTATTGCCTCCCCACTTTCAAGGTGCCGCATGAACGCCATACTGCTGCTGGTCGCCGCGTTGCAGAGCGCGGAAGTCACGGAACCCAATACCCAGGTCAAGTTTCCGACGGAGCTGGCGGCGCCGGCGGGCGTCCAGGTGTTGGCCGGCACCGGAGTGCGGACGCGGACGATGCTCAAGGTGAAGGTGTACGCCTTCGGGCTCTATGTGGACGCGGCGGGGGCGCGCGCCGGGCTGGGCGCGTGGCGCGGCAAGCGCGCGTCGGATCTGGGACGCGACCGCACGCTCTATCAGGAGCTGCTGAAGGGCGCGTTTCCCATGACGCTGCGGCTCGTGATGACGCGCGATGTGGGCGGCGAGCAGATGGCCGAGGCGTTCACTGACGCCTTGGGCCAGCGCGTGGCACAGGCGGCGGGGCGCGGGATGGCGGGCGGCGATACGGCGCTCGCGCGGTTTCGCGGCTTCTTCACCGATCGGCTGACGAGCGGCACCGAGCTGCGGTTCGCGTGGACCGGGGGCACGGCGCTCACCGTCACGATCGGCGGCCGGGAGATGGGCACGATCGACAACGCGGCGCTGAGCTGGGCGCTGTTCGACGTGTACCTGGGCGACAAGCCGATCTCGTCGGATGGCAAGAAGACGGTGGTGGCGAGGCTGCCGGAGATGCTCAGATAGGGACGCATGGCGATGCTCTCGCACCGGGAGCGGCTGGAAAACGCCCGGCATGCCCTGTTGCACGTGCATCGCGCCCTGCTCGAGGCGGAGCGCATCCGGTACGAACGTCAGCAGGGGCGGGTGGAGAATAGCGGGGCGCTGTTGCAGCTGCTGATGCACGATCCGTGGTTCGCGTGGCTGCGGCCGATCTCGGAGATCATCGTGCAGATCGATGAATGGCTGGAAGCCAAGCCGGGCTCGGCCTCACCCGACCTGGCGGAGATCCTGCTGGCGCAGGTACGCGACCGGCTACGGCCGGACGAGGCGGGCGCCCCGTTTCAGCAGCGCTACTACCGGCTGGTGCAGGAAGAGCCGGCGGTCGCGGTGGCGCATGCCGAGTCGCGCAATCTGGCTTCGAGCTAAAGGAGGGTCGTGAGCGGGCAGGAAAAGCCGGGCAGCACATCGTCGCCGGCCAATGATTCCGCTGCGCCGACGATCGTCTCACTCCCATCGTGACGGTACACGCGTGCCAGGCGCCGCTCCGGGTCGATGACCCATACGAGCCGCGCGCCGGCGTCGAGCCAATCGCCGACTTTGGCAAGCGTCTCGCCCGGGCGATCGCCGGGCGAGAGCACTTCGACGACGAGGTCGGGCGCGAGCGCGGCGTAGCCCGTCGTCTCCGCGGCCGGCAGGCGTTCGCGGGTGATGAAGGCGACGTCCGGCGCGCGTACCGTATCGGGACCCGCGGCGATCTGGAATCCCGTCTCCGCGGCGAACACCCGACCCGCACCCGTGCGCTTCGCGTGCACGCTCAACTCGGCGCCGATGTTCATCGCCACGAACCCGTGCCGCGAGCCCGCGGGCTCGCGGACGATCAACACGCCCCGCACCAGCTCGGTCCGTTTGTCGGCGAGCCGCAGGTGGAGCAACTCGCCGGCGGTCATGGGAGCGGCAGCGGCCGGCGCCATGCGTGGAACGTAGAAGCGCTCGGCGGGCATCGCAAGAAGTAAACCGTGCATTGTCATCCGGTTATCAAATTGTCGATTGACCGACTCCCCATTCGACCTACGCGGCGTAGTGTTGCTGCAGAGCACGGGGCCAATCTCGAACCCCTATTCCGCCGCGGTTCACGCGGAGTGCGGGAATGTCGCCACCACCAGCCCGTTGGCGTTGCGGTAGGGATGGCCGTACCGGGCGCGTCGAATGTCCTCCCACGACGCCTCGCGCCAGCGGTTGTCCGCCGAGATCCGCCGGAGGCACAGGGGATCGTCGAGCGGGATGCGCCCCTCCTGCAGCATGTGGTCGAGGTGCGGGTTGGCTCCCATGGGCATGGTGATGACGAGCCGGCCTTGCCGCGACAGGCAGCGCTGCAGGTGGACGATGGCGCGCCACGGCTTTTCCGGCTCGAGCGGCCGCTCGTTGAATCCCACGTGCTCCAGCGTGGAGATGCTGACGATGAGATCGTAGGGCTGCGTGGGGCGGAAGTCGACGACGTCCACGTTCTGTACGCCGGGCGCCTGCTCGAACTTGTCGATGACGTCGTGACGCGTCGGGAAATAGTGACTGAGCACGTTGCCGACTTCGAGCACGCGCTCGGGCGGCACCCGCTGGACGATCGACCAC
>JAUYMC010000324.1 GCA_030699545.1 Gemmatimonadales bacterium
CCGGCCACGTCCTTGAGCGCGCACTCCGTGGCGCGCCGCGCGGCAAGCGGCCGGGTCGGCTCGCCCTCGAAGTCCACGATCACGAACCCGCTGTCCGTCCTGAGGACTTGGCCGAGGTGGTAGTCGCCGTGGACGCGGATCTTCATCACGGGCTCCTCGACGAGCGCCAGCAGCGCGGCCGAGCGCTCGGCCAGCTGGGGCGCCCGGTCAAGAGCCTGTCGTCCCAGCTCCCGGAGGTCGGCCGGGAGGCGGTCCAGCGCGGAGGCAAGCGCGGCCAGGACCCGATCGAGCTGGGCTCGCATGCCGTCCTGCCAGGCGCGGACGTCCGCCGGGTCGACGGGCGCGGGGACCATGGCGGGCGGAGCCGTCGCCGAAGCGAGAGCCATGTGGAGTCGACCGGTCAGCTCGCCGAGGGTGCGCGCCTCCTTGGCGTCCGCCGCCCCCAGCGCCCGTGCGAACGCCGGATCGGGCGGGCCGCCCGCGTCGGGTCCGGTGACGGCGACGGCGAAGTACACACCGAGCCGGGCCTGCAGGGCCGTCCACGCGTCCCCCTGGTTGGGCACGAACTCGTGCAGCGTGGCCACGGTGGTCGGCTCCCCTCCGGCCGCTTCGTACTCGATGGATCCCGCCAGCCTCGGGGCAGCGCGAAAGCTCGTCGCGCGTGTGAGAAAGTCCGTGATCTCGAACTCGGGATTCGGGCCCGGCTGGAGCCTCCGGAACACCTTGAGGATGGCGCGCTTGTCGAAGGCCACGGAGGTGTTGCTCTGCTCGGTTTCGACGCGAGCGGCAGCCACCGGGGTCCCGGGCAGGATGTCGGCGAGCGCAACGGTGGCATTGAAGCGGAAGCGGCCGTGGCGCCCCGGCAGCGCCCCGCCGAGGCGGATCTGCTCGACCAGGGCCGTGCAGAACGCGGGGTCGTCGAGGGCGTCGGCGATGGGGCCCGCGCGCCGCCGGTCGGCGACGCCTGCGATCGGGACGCAGTACGTCTCATGTGGCCCGGTGGCGAAATCGACCCGGAAGAGCGCGAGCACGCCGCCGGTGCCGGGCAGGCCCGCGTGGTCCACCGGCCTGATGCCCGAGATCGCGCGCGCCTTGTCGCCGAACCAGCGCCGGGAGGGCAGGTCGCGTGCCAGCGCCACCGCGGCTGCCTCGACGAGCGCGCCGGGGGTCTGGGGCCCGCGCCTAGATGGCCGTGCCTTCGATTCCATAGGAGGTCCGTTCGGGCGAGCCCGGCGTGATGAGCCGGAACCAGTAGTAGCCCCAGGGCGCCAGGCTCAGGAAGTAGGGCCCCTCGCCGACGGGAGGGAACTGGGCGCCGCCGAGCATCTCGACGACCGCGGCCCCACGCCAGGCGCTGAGATCCAGCTCGACCGGTTCTGCGGACTGGGCGAGGTTGGCGACCACCAGCACGCGCTCGCCAGGCGACTCGCGCACGTATGCGAGCACGCGGGTATTGGCGGGCTGCAGGAAGCGCAGGGACCCGCGCCCGAACACCCGGGTCGTCTTCCGCGTCGCGATCATCTTGCGCATCGACGCCAGCAGCGAGAAGGACGAACGTTGCTGCGCCTCGACGTTGACCGCCGGGTAGCCATAGACGGGATCGGTGATGAGGGGGCAGTAGAGCTGCGGCGGGTCCGCTCGGGAGAATCCGGCGTTGCGGTCGGCGGACCACTGCATCGGCGTCCGCACGCCGTTGCGATCGCCCAGGTGGATGTTGTCGCCCATGCCGATCTCGTCACCGTAGTAGATGATGGGCGTGCCGGGCAGCGAGAAGAGGAGGCCGTGGAGCAGCTCGAGCTTGCCGCGGTGGTTGTCCACGAGCGGGGCGAGCCGACGGCGGATCCCGATATTGAGCTTCATCAGCGGGTCCTGCGCGTAGGCGTAGTACATGTAGTCCCGCTCGGGATTCGTGCACATCTCGAGCGTGAGCTCGTCGTGGTTCCTGAGGAACAGGCACCACTGACAGGTCTCGGGGATCGACGGGGTGTGCAGGTACATGTCGGTGACCGGGCGGCGATCGGCGCCATGCACGGCCATGAACATGCGCGGCATCAGCGGGAAGTGGAAGGCCATGTGGAACTCGTCGCCGTCGCCGAAGTAGGGGCGCACGTCCTCGGGCCACTGGTTGGCCTCGGCGAGGAGGACGCGGTCGCGGTAGCGCGCGTCCACGGCCGTGCGCAGCCGCTTCAAGAAGGCGTGGGACTCGGGCAGGTTCTCGCAGCTCGTGCCCTCGCGCTCGAAGAGGTACGGGACGGCATCGCAACGAAAGCCGTCGAGCCCCTTGTCGAGCCAGAACGACATCACGTCCATCATCGCCTGCTGGACGGCAGGATTGTCGTAGTTGAGATCCGGCTGGTGGCTGAAGAACCGGTGCCAGTAGAACGCGCCGGCGGCCTCGTCCCAGGTCCAGTTGGACCGCTCCGTATCCACGAAGATGATACGGGCGTCGCGGTACTGCTTGTCGTCGGCGCTCCAGACGTAGTAGCCGCGTTTGGGCGAGGCCGGATCGCGGCGGGCCTCCTGGAACCATGGGTGCTGGTCGGAGGTGTGGTTGACGACGAGGTCGGCGATGACCCGGAGCCCCCTCCGGTGCGCCTCGCGCAGGAACGCCTCGAAGTCCGCCATGCTGCCGTAGGCGGGGGCGATGTCGCAGTAGTCGGCGATGTCGTAGCCGTCGTCCCTGAGCGGCGAGGGGTAAAAGGGCAGGAGCCAGAGGCAGGTCACGCCCAAGTCCTGGACGTAGTCGAGCCGATCGACGAGCCCGCGAAAATCGCCGACGCCGTCGCCGTTGGCGTCCTGGAACGCCTTGACGTGCAGCTCGTAGAAGATCGCGTCCTTGTACCAGAGGTCGCTCACGTCCGCCCCGCTATTCGGGCCGCTTGTCGACGTCGGTCACGGTGAAGTCGATGACGAGCAGCACGGTGAAGTCGTCCTGCTTGGCCCGGCCCTCCCTGGGACGATCCTTGTCGACAAAGGCGCCGGTCTGAGCGTCGAAGGCGTACAGGCTCACGTCGGCGAGCCCCCGGTTGCGCACCCACTTGAACAACGCGATCTCCGGAAAGGGAACGCCGACGACCGGAGCCTGAAACGCGGGGATCCCGATCAGGGTCTGGCCACGGTCCGTGCCCAGGGCGGACACGAAAACCTGCAAGATGAGATCGGGAGACTCCTTGGTGATGCGCACGCCGTGCTCCTCGAGCCAGGCCGCCACCAGGGCTTTCGTCAGGGTCTGGTTTCCCGCGTGGGCGAATACGTCCAGCGTCGCCCGACGCCCGCGGAAGCGCTCGATGTCGAGGAGAGCCACGGCGCGCTCGAGGGCCCGCACCACGAGTTGCT
>JAUYMC010000231.1 GCA_030699545.1 Gemmatimonadales bacterium
TCGAAAGTCCTGTGGCTCGTCATGGCGGTCGCGCTGGGCAGCGGCGCCGTCGTCGCGGAGCAACGGCGATGTGTGGTCTAGCGGGCCGGTTCCGCGCCGGCGGACTGCCGCCCGCCCCCGGCTGGGCCGCGGCCGCCGACCGGCTGCTCGCGCACCGCGGGCCGGACGGCTCCGGGCATCTGGCGGACCAGCACTGTGAGCTGGTCCACCGCCGGCTCGCCCTGATCGACCTCTCGCCCGCCGGCAGCCAGCCGATGGCGAACGAGACCGGCGACATCCACGTCGCCTTCAACGGCGAGATCTACAACCACCGCGACCTGCGGGCGCCGCTCGAGGCGCGCGGCCACACCTTCCGTTCCACCGCGGATACCGAGGTGCTGCTCCATCTCTATGAAGAGCGGGGCGAGCATCTCGTGGAGTTGCTGCGCGGCATCTTTGCGTTCGCGATCTACGACGCCCCCCGCCGCCGGCTCCTGCTCGCGCGCGATCGGTTCGGCGTCAAGCCGCTGTTCTATGCGACGGTCGGCGGCCAGCTCGTGTTCGCGAGCGAGATCAAGGCGATCACCGCGCTCCCCGGCTTCCGGCCGACGCTCGACCGGCAGGCCTGCTGCGACTTCCTCGGGCTGAGCTACATCCCCGAGCCGGCGACCGGTTTTCAGGAGATCCGCGCTCTCCCGCCGGGCAGCGTGCTGGTCGAGTCGCCCGACGGGCGCCGCATCGACACGTATCACACCGTGACGGCCCGGCCCGACGCCGAGCGCAGTCTCGAGGCGACCGTGGACGTGCTGAGCGAGCGCCTCCTCGCGGCCGTGCGCAGCCAGTCGGTCGCCGATGTCCCGGTCGCCGCGCTCTTGTCGGGCGGGATCGATTCGTCGCTGGTCGTCGCCGCGCACCGCCGGGCGGTGGGCGAGCGGCCCACGACGTTCAACGTCCGCTTCCCCGACGCGAGCCACGACGAAACGCCCCTCGCCGTCCAGGTGGCGAACCACGTGGGCACGCGGCATCACGTGATCGAGCTGGGCGACTGGGGCGTGAGCCCCGACGGGTTGATGGACATCGCCCGCCACTTCGACCAGCCGTTCGCCGACACCAGCTGCATTCCGATGTACTGGGTGTCGCGCGCGATCCGCGAGCGGGGGATCGTCTGTACCCTCTCGGGCGACGGCGGCGACGAGGCGTTCGGGGGCTATGGCCGCTTCTGGCGCGCGAACCGCCTGGCCCGGCTGATGGCGCTGCCCGCCTGGGTCCGGTCGGCGGCGGCGGGAACGGGCCGCCTGCTCGCACCGGTGACCCGCGATTGGGGCCGCCAGGTGGCCAAGGCCGTCGCGCTCGCGGAGGCGGGCCGGAGCGATTCGTCCATCCTGCTGGCCGGCCTGTCGAATTACCTCTCCGAAGACCAGAAGGCCGCTCTGCTGTTACCCGCCGCGGCCCAGAACCTGCAACCGGTATACCGGCACTTCGACGGCTACCGGCCGGCCGGCGTGTCGGATCTCGAAGAGCTGTCGCGGCGCATGACCGAAACGCTGTTCGCCGTCGCGCTGCCCTCCGACATGCTCCGCAAGGTCGACATGATGAGCATGCGCGCCAGCATCGAAGTGCGGGTGCCGCTGCTCGACGAGACCATGGTCGACCTCGGACTCACGCTGCCGCATCGGCTCAAGACCGATGGGCGGGAAGGCAAGCTCGTGCTGCGGGCGTTGGCGAAGCAGTGGCTGCCCCGTCCGGTGGCGCGGCACCCCAAACACGGCTTCTCCATCCCGCTCGACGTGATGGCGACGCCCGCGGTGCACACGCGGCTGGAGGATCTGCTGCTGGCGAGCGACGCGCGGACGGGATGGTTCCTGAATCGCGCGCTGGTGCGCACCTGGCTGTCGCGGTTCCGGCAGGCCGCGCACCACCCGCGCGAGCGGGGCGGCATGATCAGCCGCGGCGGCCTCTATCAACGCGTGTTCACGCTGCTCTCGCTCGAGCTGTGGCTGCGCGATCACCAACTCTCGTGGTGACCACAAGGAGATGATCTGATGCGACTCGCGGTGTTTACCAGTAAGTACCCAGCCCGGATTGCGACCTTTTTCGAGCGCGACATGCGCGCGCTGATCGAGACGGGCGTGGACATCGACGTGTTCGCGCTGTGGCCGCTCGAGGCCGATGCCTGGAGTCATTCCCTCGACTTGCTCGGCCCATCGCATTTGCCGCGCAACCGCGTCCATCATCTCACGATCGGCGCCGCGCTGCAGCGCTCCCGCCCCGTGTTGCGCCGGCGGCTCGCCCGGGCCGGTCGCGACGCGCGGCGGATCCTGCGCGCCGCGGCGCCGTACGGGCCCGTCCGGTTTGCCAAAACCGCCTATCTCCTCCCGAAGGCGTGGGCCTGGGCGGCGGAGAACACCCATCGCTACGACCACGTCCTGGCGTATTGGGGCAACTACGCGGGCACCGCGGCCTACGCCTTTCACCGACTCGCCGCGCCGCGCGTCCCCTTCTCCATCTGGCTGCACGCCGGCACGGATCTCTATCGCGCGCCGATCTTCATGCGCGAGAAGCTGGACTACGCCGACAACATCATCACCTGCTGCGAATTCAATCAGGGCTACATCAGGCGGGAGTTCGGCGACGTCCCGAGCATCGGGGGCAAGCTGCACGTGTGTCATCACGGCTTGAACCTCGCGAACTTCCCCCACCGCCTCGACGGCCGCGCGCCCCAGACCCTGCTCGCGGTCGGCAAGATGTCCAAGCGCAAAGGCTTCGACTACCTCGTGCGGGCCATGCCCCTGCTGCGCACCCGGGGGGTGGACGCGACGATCGAGTTCATCGGCGACGGCGAAGCGCGCGCCGCCCTCGAGGCGTTGGCACGCGACCTCGGCGTGGCCGACCGCGTGAACT
Source organism: Gemmatimonadales bacterium (assembly GCA_030699545.1). Taxonomy (GTDB): domain Bacteria; phylum Gemmatimonadota; class Gemmatimonadetes; order Gemmatimonadales; family GWC2-71-9; genus 20CM-2-65-7. Next base: position 2,881 of record JAUYMC010000231.1, read on the forward strand.
TCCTCGGCTGGCAGCCGTTCGACCGCGTGCGCGACGCCATGAATCGCGCGACGGTGCTCGTGCATCCCTCCGACGGGCTGGGCGACGGGCTCCCCAACGTCGTCCGCGAAGCGATGGCCCTCGGCGCCCCCGTCGTAGCATCCGACGTCGCCGGCATTCCCGATGCGCTGCGGGACGGCTGCGGCGTGTTGGTGCCGCCCAAGGACGTCGCCGGGCTGGCCCGCGCGCTCGAAACGCTGCTGCGCAATCCCGCCGAGCGGCGCGAGATCGCCATCCGGGCGCGGCGGCGCGTCGAAGAGAAGTACGACCTCTGGCGCAACGGCGCGGAGCTGGCGCAGCTGCTCCGGACCACGCGCCGCGGCGCCCCCGGACGGATCGAGGCTCCGCCGGCCCTGGTCCCCGCATGCTGACGTCGGAAACACGGCTCACGCTCGGCGCGCTGCGCCTGCTCCTCGGGGATCCGCGCGGCGATCCCGATAAGCTCGATTGGGCGGAGCTCCGGCCCCTCGCCGAGCGCGGCGTCGCCGTGGTGCGGCTGGCCGACAGCATCACGCGCCGCGGCGAGATCCTGCGCGGACGGCGGACCGCGCGCTGCTGCGGTACATCCCCGCGGATCGCGCCGCCGTGTGGGATCTCGCCCTGACCCACGACGGCGCGAGGACGAGGCCCGCATGAATCCCCTGGTGCTGTCCCTCTACCATCGGTTGCCCGCGCCGCTGCGCTCGGCCGCCGCCAGCCTCCGAGGCTGGTACCTGAACCGCTGGCGCTATAGCGCGTACACCGAGTCCCTCATCGAGGAGACGCTGAGCCGGGACCAGTGGAGCGCCGAGCAGTGGACGCGCTGGCGCGAGGAGCGCCTGCAGTCCGTGCTGCAGCGCGCGGTCACGAAGGTCCCGTATTACCGCGACCATTGGGAAAAGCGCCGCCGGCTGGGCGATCGCGCGTCGTGGGAGCTGCTGGAAAACTGGCCGGTGCTCGAGAAGGACGCCGTGCGCGCCGATCCGCACGCCTTCCTGGCCGACGACTGCGATGCCCGGAACATGTTCTGCGAACACACCAGCGGCACGACCGGGACGCCGCTCCGGGTCTGGCGCAGCCGCGCCACCGTCGCGCAGCTGTACGGCGTCGTCGACGCCCGTACGTGGCGGTGGGACCGCGTGCCGGCCGGGACGCGCTGGGCGCGCATCGGCGGGCAGCTCGTCGCTCCCCTGCGGCAACGCCGGCCCCCCTTCTGGGTGTGGAACCTGGCGATGCGCCAGCTCTACATGTCGTCGTATCACCTCGCGCCCGATCTCATCCCGCACTACCTCGACGCGCTGGTGCAGTATCGCATCCGCTGTCTGTCGGGATACCCCTCCGCCCTGCACGCGCTCGCCGAGCGCGCCCTGCGGTTGGGCCGGCGGGATCTGCAGATGACGGCGATCTACACGAACGCGGAGCCGCTGTACGACGAGCAGCGCCGCACCATCGCGGCGGCGTTCCAGTGCCCCGTGCGCCAGACCTACGGGATGGCCGAGACGGTGGCGGCGGCGAGCGAATGCCCGGCGGGCCGGCTGCATCAGTGGCCCGAGTTCGGCGCCGTGGAGCACATCGGCGATGGCGAGCTGGTCTGCACCGGCCTCCTGAACCCCGACATGCCCCTGATCCGCTATCGCGTCGGCGATCGCGGCCGCACCGATCCGGTGGGAGCCGAGCCGTGCGCGTGCGGCCGCACCCTGCCCACCCTCGGGATCCTCGAAGGGCGCACCAATGACGTGCTGGTCACGAGCGATGGACGGCAAGTGGTCTGGATCAATCCGGTGTTCTACGGGATGCCGACGCGTGAATCGCAGATCGAGCAGGAGCAGCTGCAGCAGCTGTGCGTGCGCGTCGCGCCGGCGCCCGGCTTCACCGACACCCACGAGCAGACGATCGTCGCGCGCCTGCGCGAGCGGATGGGCGACGTGACGGTGCGCGTCGAGCGGGTGGACGTGGTGCCGCGATCGGCGAACGGCAAAGTCCGCGCGGTCATCTCGAGCCTGTCAGCGGCGGAGCGTGCCCAGGCGTTGCGGAGCCCTGCATGAGGCCGCGGCTTGACAGCTTCATGAGTCCCCGGCTGCTGAAGTTGTATCACCGGCTGCCGTCGCGCATGCGGTCGGCGGCGGCGACGCTGCGCGGGTGGTACTTGAACCGCTGGCGCTACGGCGAAGGCAGCAAGGAGCTCGCCGCGGAGGCGCGGCAGCGCGATCTCTGGAGCGCCGCGCAGTGGGAGACGTGGCGCGAGGAACGCATCGCCTACATCCTGCATCGCGCCGCGACCCGCGTCCCCTACTACCGCGAGCAGTGGGCGGCCCGGCGCCGCCGCGGCGACCACGCCTCGTGGGAAGTGCTCGCCAACTGGCCGCTGCTCGACAAGGACGCCGTGCGCACCAACCCGACGGCGTTCCTGGCGGACGATTGCGATCACCGGCGCATGTTTCGCGATCAGACCTCGGGCACCACGGGGACGCCGCTCACGGTGTGGCGCTCCCGGTCCACGCTCGCCACGCTCCACGCCATCGTCGACGCGCGCACGCGCGGCTGGGACGATATCCCCGACAATGCGCGGTGGGCCCGGCTGGGCGGCCAGCTCGTCACGCCGGTCCGCCGCCGCCGGCCCCCGTTCTGGGTGTGGAACGCGGCGATGCGCCAGCTCTATCTGTCGACGTATCACCTGGCGCCCGATCTCATCCCCCACTACCTCACCGCGCTGACGCGCTATCGCGTCGTCTACATCGCCGGATATCCCTCGGCGGTGGAGGCCATCGCGCAAGAGGTGGTGCAGCTCGGCCGGACCGACATCCGGCTGGCGGCCGTCTACGCCAACGCCGAGCCCGTCACGCCGGCGCAGCGCGAGATCGTCAGCGCCGCGTTCGGCTGTCCCATGCGCGAGGCGTACGGCATGGTCGAAGGCGTGGCCGGCGCGAGCGAATGCCCGATGGGCCGGCTGCATCAATGGCCGGAGCTGGGACACGTCGAAATGCGCCGCACCGGCGAGCTGGTGTGTACCGGCCTGCTGAATCCCGACATGATCCTGATCCGCTATCGCGTCGGCGACCGCGGCCAGCCGCTGCTCGATGCCGAGCCCTGCCCCTGCGGGCGCGCGCTGCCGCTCATGGGGCCGATCGAGGGCCGCACCGACGACGTCCTGATCACCCCCGACGGCCGGCAGGGCGCGCGCATGGGAGCAGTGTTCCACGGCCTGCCCGTCCGCCAGTCGCAGATCGTCCAGGAGCGCGTCGACTTCCTCCGCGTCCTCGTGGTGGCCGCCGCCGGCTTCGACGAGGAGCACGAAGGCACGATCATCGGGCGCATCCGGGAGCGCCTCGGCGAGATCGAGGTGGTGGTCGAGCGCACCCCCGCGATCGCGCGGACGTCGAACGGCAAGCTGCGCGCGATCGTCAGCCGCCTCACGCCCGCCGAGCGCGCGGCGGTGCTGGGGCGCGACGAAGAAGACGTCCGGGAGCCCGGATGACGCCGCGCGTGACGGTGATTCTGCCCTGCCGTAACGAGGCGCGCTACATCGGGCCCTGCCTCGATTCGATCCTGAGCGCGTCGTACGCCCCGGAGCGGCTCGAGGTGCTCGTGGTGGACGGAATGAGCGACGACGGCACCCGCGCGGTCGTCGCCGAGTACGCCGCCGCCCATCCCCGGATCCAACTGCTCGACAATCCATCGCGCATCGTGCCGACCGCGCTCAACGTGGGCATCCGGGCGGCGGCGGGCGACGTCATCGCGCGGATGGACGCGCACGTGGTGTATCCGCCCGAGTACCTCCCCCGGCTCGTCGCCGCGCTCGAGGAGAGCGGGGCCGACAATGTGGGCGGCTGCATCATCACGCTGCCCGCCGATGGCACCGCGGTGGCCCAGGCGATCGCGATCGCCCTCGGCCACCCGTTCGGCGTCGGGAATTCCCACTTCCGGATCGGCGCCCGCGCCGCGCGGCTGGTGGACACCGTACCGTTCGGCTGCTACCGGCGCGACGTGTTCGCGCGGATCGGAGAGTTCGACGAGGAGCTGGTGCGCAATCAAGACGACGAGTTCAATCATCGGCTCGTGGCGAGCGGCGGCCGGGTGCTGCTGCTTCCGGACGTCGTGTCGTACTACTACGCCCGCGGCTCGTTCCGGCAGGTGGCGCGCATGTTCTACCAGTACGGCGCGTTCAAGCCGCTGGTCGCGCGCAAAGTCGGCCGGATCATGACGCTGCGCCAGCTGGTCCCGGCGGGATT
>JAUYMC010000360.1 GCA_030699545.1 Gemmatimonadales bacterium
GGAGATCATCGACCGCACGCGCGCGAAGTATCCCGACGTGCGGATCGTGATCGCGGGGATGCAGGCGCCGCCCAATCTCGGCCGGCGCTACACGAGTGAATTCCGCCAGCTGTTCGTCGACCTCGCGCGCGAGAACGACGCGGCGCTGATTCCCTTTCTGCTCGAAGGCGTGGGAGGAGTACCGGAGCTGAATCAGGCGGACGGGATCCATCCCACGGCGGAGGGGGCGCGGAGGGTGGCGGAGAACGTGTGGAGGGTGCTGGAGCCGGTGCTCACTCTCCGCCGACGCCGATGACACACAAGTCCGCGAAACCAGGTGTAGCGGGCAAAGACGAGCGACCGGCCATCCGGCGACCAGCCGCCGGCGCGCCCCTTCTACGGGATTCCCGCGTCGTGCACCTCGCCATTTTCTGACAGGGAGCGTCGGCACGGCCGAGTCACCGCCTCGCTCGCAGCGGGGACTCGGGTGCGGCTCTCTCCGCCTAGTTGACCGTGATCGTGAACGCGCCGTGCCGGGTCGTCGTGGCGTTGCCGCCCTGCACACCGCTCGTCGTACCCACCTGGACGAGATCGGGGTCGGAGAGCAGGTAGCCGCTGCCGCCGCCGCCACCGCGATGGGCCAGGGACGCGCCACCGCCGTAATAGCCGCCACCGCCGCCGCCCGCCCACCCTTCCGTGCCGTCTTGCAGGCCGTTGCCGCCTCGGCACAACGCCCCGTCGATGGTGCCGCCCGCGGTCGCGGTGCCGCCCGTGCCGAGTTCGGTCCCGCCGGCACCGTCGCCGCCGTCGCTGTTGAACCCGCCGCCGAAGCCGCCCGTCGCGCCGCCGTTATCCGTGGCGCCGCCGCCACCGCCCACCACCGCCACGCGTGAGCTGGAGTTCGCGCACGCATCGACCGCCGCGTGCGGGTCGCTCTGGTTGCCCGCGAAGCTCAAGCGGACGTCGGAGGCGCCGCCGCCGCCGGCCGCACGGTTGTACGTGTTCTCGGCGCCACTCCAGTCGGTGCCGGCGCCGCCGCCGTTGAACGCGAGGTACGGGGTGATCGGCGTCACCTCACCGGCGGACGGACGTCCCGCCTCTCCCAGCACCACCCACACGCCGAGGGCGCCTTGGGAGGACAAGAACGCGGGCATGAGATCGAATTCGCCGGTCCCTCCCGTGCCGCCATTGAAGCCCGCGTAGGAGCCCGCCGCGCCCGTGATGGAAATGCGCACGCTGGTCACGTCGTTCGACAGGGTGAAGTAGAATCCGCCCCAGTTGTTCGCCTCGGTGATGACATCACCGGGCACGAGCGCGTGGGTTGGGGCGGCGGCAATGAAGCCGGCGTAGTCACCGCTGAACGGCGCCCGCGGGGGCGCTGCCGAGTCGCTGCCGCAGGCGACGACGAGCAGCCCGGAGGCGGTGAGCAAGCCCCGTCCGACGCGTCTAGGGATGTTCATGATTCCTTCTCCTGAATGGGAGGCACTCTGCACTAGGGTAGTTGAAGCGGGACGGGTCGAAACTAGTGGGACCTGGGGGGATGGCGTAAGAGGGGGTGGCCTTCATCATGGGGAATCAGCCCGGCAGGTGACCCAAATCACACAGTCCGCGACTTGCCGACTTTTGCAAATCCCCTCTCGCTTGGCACGAGTCGCCCCGCGTAGGCGGCTCCCGACAACGACCTAATCGGTTCTCCCGCCTACACTTGCCGTCGGCGTCCGAAGGGCACGTCGGTTGCGTCTCTCCACCCGCAGCGCCCGCCCACTTCCTTGACTTTGGAGACGCCCCATGGCCGCCTGGAAAATCTTCGGGCATGACACGACGCCCGAGCAATTGCCCGCAGAGCTGCGCACAATTCTCGCCGAGATGCAGCGCGAGCGGGTCGCTTTCGAACGGCTGGTCAATGGCGCGCGCGACTCCGCGCAGAACCTGGGGCAGATCGCCCAGCCGATCGCGGACGCGCAGAAGACGGTGGCCGAGGTCCAATCGCGCGTCAAGTCGCTGGAGCGGCTCGTCCCCGTGCTGGCCACGCTGGACGAGCAGACGGAGGCGGTGTCGCGCAGCCAGCGCCGCACGGAAACGCAGCTCGAGAGCGCCGCGGGCGACGCCAAGCAGCTCCGCGCCGAGATCGAGGCGCTGCGGGCCGCGCTCGAGAACGCGCTCGCCCTGAAGAACGATCTGGCGGGCTTCCTGGAGCTGGGCGGCGGATTCAAGTCGCTGCGCCTCGACGCGGACAAGCTGACGGCCGAGCTGCGCGACATCACGCAGGGGTTCGACCGGGCGCGCGAGCGCCAGGACGAGGTGCGCCGGGCGAGTGAGGCCTCGGCGACGCGGTTGCAGGCGTTCGAGGAGCGCCAGCAGCAGGCGCACGGGCAGGTCACGGCGACCGAGTCTCGCGTCGCCGCGGTCGAGCGCACGCTGGGCGAGCTGACGCAGGCCGCGTCGGATGCCGCCCAAACCCGCCGGCAGCTCGGCGCGCTGAAGACCCTGGCCGACCAGGTCGGCCAGAAGGTCTCCGCCCTCGAGCTGCAGCGCGACGTCGTGGACCGCGCCTTGAGTCAGCTCGGCCGGCTCGACGA
>JAUYMC010000233.1 GCA_030699545.1 Gemmatimonadales bacterium
AATCCAGCCGGAGCAGGTCCACCGTGCCGTCGGAATCGTCGAAATAGACCAGCTGCCTGCTCTCAGTTCGGGTGCGCGTCTCACCGATCACGATCACCGCGACGAGCGCGAGCATCGCGACGAGCGTCAGCGGGTTCTGCACGATTCGCTTCATGGGGGACATAGTGCTTCTCCTCGGGATGGGTCTGCATTTTGTGGCGTGGCGGGGCCCGAAGTCCCTTGACTTTCCGGCCCGCCATGCCGTGTTTTTTTTTGCTGTGCGTCATGGTGCGCCTAGTCCAGCGCGGTCTGCGGGTTGCGTTGCGGGTTGCGCGCCTCGCCTGCGATGGCGACGATCGCGATCACGGCCGCCGCGCTGGGGTCCGCGATCCGCAGCTGGATGTGCGTCATCTCCACGGCGGAGGTGACGGTGAGGTCTTGCGCGTCGCACTCGATCAGGTACGCGCGGTTGGTGTCGTTCGCGAGGTTGAACGTGTTGGCCGTCACCTCTTCAATCGTCGCCACGTCGCGAGAGGTCAGCGTGCCGCTCTGCGTGTCCGCGACCATCCGGTATTCCCGGAGCGGGAACGACGCGGGGGTGCCGCCGCCCACGTTGTCGATGGCCTGCCGCACCGTCACCGCCGGGGTCGCCCCGCAGGTGTCGGCGATGATCAGGAACGCCACGCGGCCGTAATTCGCGAGGTTGACCCACTCGGAATCCAGCCCGTTTCCGTCGATGTCCACGAGGCCGGAGAACGAGGTGGGCTTGAGGTTTTCGAGGAGCTTCATGTTTTTTTTTCTCCGAAGCCCCCCCCCCGGACTGGCCGGAGGGGGGAGAGGTGATCAGGGGCTAGCGGGTTTCGACGCCGACGAACGGGGAAGTGGTGAGCGCGGGGGTGCCGGAGTACGCGAGGTCCATCGCGCGCGGCCAGATCGGTGCGCCGCCCACGCGGAACACGAGGCGCATCAATGTCTCATCCTCCAAGAAACGCACGTGGATCGAGATGTCCTGCTTCGGGCCTCCGGCCTTCGTGACGAGCCAGTACTGCGAGAGGTCGGCGAGGATCACGTCGCCGCTGTCGCCGAGTTCCGAGCAGTGCTCGGACAGCACAATCGGCTTTCCGAGCAGGGAACCGGCGGGAGCGTTCGGCAGCCCGCCCGATGCGATGAATGCCGGCACGTTCGACGCGCCGACGGAGAAATAAGACCTCCAGATCGACGGGTAGCAGGTCTGGTTCGCGAGCCAGACCGCGTTCGCCGCGCTCGGCCCGTGCAGGCGCGCGAGCTGGGCCAGCGAGTTTTCCGCGAAGTACGTGTCGCTCGCCTGCCCCGATTCCTCGGGAACCGCGATGTACGCGGGCGAGGCGAGGATGCCGAGCGGCTGGTTGGCGCCGGTCCCGCGCATGATCGCCGCGACGATCTGATTGCGCATGGCCTGCGGCGCGAGCTCGTTGACGAGCCCTTCGAGCTGCATCGCGTCCTCCATGGATTCGTCGCTCATCGGGATGAACCCGGCGAGCTTGTGCAGGAGGAACTCACGCTGTTCGAACTCCATCCGCGTTGCGACCTTCGTGCCGTGCTCGCCGAGCCAGCGGAACGTCAGCCCGCCGTAGGACGAGCCGACCGCCTGCCCGTCCTCCTTCACGATCGTCTGAACGAACCGGTTGCTCGTGATCGGGAACTGCGTGACGCGCGAGAGGATGCCGTCTTCGCCGCGCGCCTTCTGCCAGATCGTTGAGGAGAACTGCGGCGGGACGAGGAATCCGCTGAAGGCGTCGACGCGAGTCGTCTGCGCATCGCTGATGGACTTCGTTTCGGGATCGAAAGCGACAGCCTTTTTTCCCCACGCTTTCAGGGCGGGAGAGACGACGCCGCGACGCTGGCACTGGAGCGCATCGGCGAAAAACTCGCCGGAAAACTTGAATCCGCCGGAGGGGTCGAGCTCGTCCGTCACCTCGATGTGCGGCCGGCCGCTGCTCGATGCGGGGGTGCGCATCGCCGCGCGGAGTCCATCGGCCACGCCCGCCTTGACGCGCTCGTCGACGCGGGCGTCCAGGAGGTCGTTGAATTCCTTCGTCGCGGCGGCATCATCGCCCGTCGTCTTCGTTTCGACGAGCTCCGCCTGCTTCGCCGCGATCAGCGCATCGGCCTGCGCGGCGTCCATCTCGTGCGTCTCTCCGGCCTTCAGCGGGCCGAAGTCCACCAGCAACTTGACGGTCTTCTTCACTGGGAATGTCCTCTGGTCGGTGAAAAAAAAACACAGTCTAACCGGCCTGACATTTCCAGCCGCGCCGCGCCTGACTGGTCCCGATCAATCCGGCCAGTCTCCAGCCGCGCCCACCTAATGTCTCCAGCCGACGCCCCCGCGAACGCGGGAGCAGCAGGAAATTTTCAAGCGCTATTATCAGCGCAACAACCGAATCCTATGGCGAAGCCGCTCCGCTGTCAAGTCCCCCGCTGTCTTTTTTGTCGCGGCAGGAAGGAACAGTGCCGCGCCGAATCCGGCCGAAGCCGCGCGGGCCTCCCCCTCAGTCCACCCGTCAGCGGAGAACTCGACCGCCGAAATACGCCGTTTTCCGCCGCTCCTGCCGTGTACCCAGACCACTGCGCGCCCCTCAACATCGCCCGCT
>JAUYMC010000390.1 GCA_030699545.1 Gemmatimonadales bacterium
CGGCGTCGACCGCGTCGCGCTCGCCCGCGCCCTCGCGCAGAACGCGCGGCAGGCCCAGGCCAACGCCATGGCGGCCGCGGCGCTCAGCAACCCCTTCGCGTACGCGGCGCAGCACGCGGCCGCGGTGGCGCTGAAGACCCGCTCGGTCCAGGCCGCCCGCAGCGCCGCGTTCAGCGGCTTCGGCATCTCGGCCGCCGAGGATCTGTACATCCCGCTCCACGACGTGGCGCCCGAGCACATCCCGGGACGCCCGCTCGAGCACCCGGGGCAGGGCCGCGGCGTCGGCCTCGCGCGCGTGAAGGAGTGGTGGGCGACCAAGACCCCCGGGCAGAAGGCCGCCACGGTCGGCGCCGGCGTCGGGCTGGCGTGGATGGTCGGGCTCCTCTAGATCGCAAGCCCATGGCTGCGGGACGACCTCCCGTGGTCTGCGATGGGCACAAAAAAAGCCCCGGGACGCCTTTCGGCATCCCGGGGCTTTTCCTTGTCGTCGATCGCGCTACGCGGCTGGCAGCGCCCGGATCTCTTCGCGCTGGTAGCTCTCGAGCAAGAAGCCCAAGAGATCCCGCGCGGCCACGCACCGCTCTTCGGCCGGCATCGAGTCGAGACCGAGGATCACCTCGATCTTCTCGCACGCGACCTTGAAGATCGGTGCCGCGGCCATCAAGAGGCCGTGCTGCGGCATCACGTATCTCGCGACCGGCTGGCTCGACCCCTCGAGCACGATTCGGTACGTCGCGGGGTCGTAGCGGTAACTCGTCTCCATGGTGTCCTTTCTGGCCGTGGGGGCTTATTCAAGGCCCGCGACCCACGGCCCGTGCGGGCCAACTGGCCGATGATGCCATCGGCCAGTTCTCGCGACTACTTGAGGACCCCGAAGTGCGAGAGGAAGGCGAACGTCGCGATGACCACGACGATCGCCGCCCACACGTAGCCGAGGCGGACCGCGTCCGCCCGCGACCCGTGCGTCTCGCGCTCGCGGGGATCCCAGGACTCCACGACCCGCGGCTTCCACCGGGGCGTGGTCTTGGGCGGGTCGACCGAACCGTCGGCCGACCCGGACTCCTCGATCAGCTGCTTCACGCGGCCCATCGTGGGCCTCCTTTCATGCCTGCGCTTGGCCGCACGCCACTACGGCGCGCGTTCACCCGGCTAGGACTGTGACCTGGCAGGCTTCGGCCGGGAAGCCCCCGGCCACGCCGAACATCGGCGTGCAACCGGAGGCTCCCAAACTGGTGTGTTCAGGGCCTCGGATACGAGCCCCCGTTGTCGCGCATGACCTCCATGATCGTCGCCGCAGCGGCGCGTCCTTCGGCGTTGAAGGCGAGCCTCAACGTCTCGGCGTCCTTCGGGTCGTTCCCCGTGAGGCCGTCGAGCGCGTCGAACAGCTCGTCGTCAGCGCAGGACACGACGTACTCGGCGAAGATCTTGATGCACATGCGTCGGGGGTCGTCGAGTCGAAGACTCATCGGTCCCTCCTGTCTTGGACTTGCCCAAACGGGTCGTCCTTCGTGTAGGCGCCCTCGCAGTCGTAGTAGATGTGCCGCCCGTCACGGTCGCAGATCTGTCCACCGCGCTTCTTCAGCGCCACGAATCCCGCGTGCAGGTCTTCGATCTCCGCGAGCACGTCGTCGATGCTGGTGCTCACGGAGCCGTCGAACCACACACTGGTCGTGACCGTCGGATGCGGCTGATCCGGATCGTCATTGGGCGGCTTCCACCGACACTTCGGCTGGTCTGGGCTGCTTTTAGCCATGTCGTTCTCCTGCCTGGGCCGTCTTGTTCAAGCCGGCGTGGCACCAGGCGGTGCCGGCGACCGGGTACCAGCTGGTACCCGATTTCGCGGACGCTCACGTCGGCCCGAGTTCGGGCAACGTGGCGTCCACCTCGAGCAAGAGCTCGCGCGTCGCACGCTCGAGCTGCACGTACTTCTGGGCGCCGGTGATCTTCTCGAGATCGCTGTCGGTGCTCAGCTGGTGCAACACGTCGCGCGCGAGGCTCACGAGCTCGTCGGCGAAGGCCGCCGCCGATGCGGAGACGACCTTCACCGGGTACTTGTTGTGCCGGCGGATCTCATCCGCCTGGCGCTCCGCAACCGCCCGGGTTTGGGTCGGCTGCGGCAGCAGCGACGGGTACCACCCGCCGCTGCTGCCTGGGTGCTTGCACATCACGAGGTAGAAGCCGTTCACTTGGAAGGCCTCCTCTGCGTCCTCTCGCTGATGCGCTTCTGCTCCTCCTGCTCGAGGAGTACGGCCTCGAGCTCGCTCTTCGCTTCGATGAGCGAGCTCAGCCACTCCCGCAGGTCATCCGTGGTCAGCGTCCACTCCTCTCGGGGCAGGTTCGCCACCACGTCGCGCCTGAACCGCTGGTGGCCCATCTCGGCCACCACAGGTCCGAAGGCGTCGGCCAGAATCGCCAGCGCGAGCTGGGCCGGACCGCCGCCCTCGTAGCCCCACTCGAATCCGGCGGGGCTGTGACTGATGATGTCGTGGCGCGGGGCGAGCGGCTCGCGCTCTCGGCGCTTGCCCTCGTCCGCCACCTCGACCAGGCACTCGCACGAAGTGCGCGTGCCCATGTAGATGCGACCCATGGTCGCTCCTTTCTGCCGCGGCCTGCTTATTCAAGCCCGCGATGCCGCGGCGTGCGGGCAACCGAGCGCCTGCTGGCGCCCGGTGTCGCTCAGTAGTCGTCCGGGCCGTCGTCGGGGTTGTTCAGCGCGTCCTCCGCGAGCTCGCGCCCGCGTGGCGACGTCTTGCAGTCTTCGCAGATCGCCGACGTCGCGTTCTCGGGCATCTTCTTGCCGCAGAGGACGCACTTGAATCGCCCCTCCTCGTCCGGACACCCGCCTCCGTCTCCGTGCGGTGGCGGCCCGTGCCCGCAGCACGGGTAGTCTTCACATCGAGGCACGAACGCCTCCTTTCTGCCTGCGCCGCTTGTTCAACCTGGCTCATGGCGCAGGCGCGCCAGGGACCCGGCCGGCGCGTGGCCGACCAGATTTCGATGACGTTCAGGCGATCTCGGCGGTCTCGGCGGCCTCCCCGGCCTCCGCGGCCTCCTGCTGCCTGACATCCCTCGCGTACGCGTCCAGCACGAAGCGCTCGAACGCCTTCCGACGATCCGCTTCGGGGAGGAACACCGTGGTGATCCATCCCCCGCGGTCCTGACGGCTGGGCGGGCGAACGTACAGTCCGCCGCCGGGGCCCTCGCGGACCTCGAACCCGCGCATCAGGAAGTCGCCGTAGTGGACGTCGAACCGAGCGCGGATCCGCGAACGCGGATCGCGCCCGGGCTTCAGGTGCGTGAACGCTAGATTCGTCGGCACCGTCATGGGTGCCTCCTTTCTGCCCGCGCCGTAGCTTTTCAGCCCGGCCTGGCGCGGGCGCGCCGGGAACGTACCACCAACGGTGGCACGTTTCGCTTGGCCGGCTAGAGCCAGCCGCGCTCGGAGAACGAGATGAAGCCTCGCGCTCCGACGATCAGGTGGTCGAGCACCGGGATCCCCAACAGCGTCCCAGACTCCGTCATCTTCTTGGTCAGCTGCATGTCTTCGGGACTCGGCTCGGGGTCCCCGCTCGGGTGATTGTGCACCAGGACCACCGTGGCGGACGGCCCAGCGAGCAGCGCGATCCGGAACACCTCGCGCGGATGCACGAGGCTCGCGTCCAGGATCCCGCGACTCACCATGGCCACGCCACGCACCTGGTTCTTCACGTCACTCACGAGAACCCACATCTCTTCGTGCGACAGACCCTGGAAGTACGCCTTCACGTACTCGTAGATGTCCGCCGCACAGCTGAACCCCGTAGGGGGCGAGCCCCTCGGTAGCTGACGCGCCTTGGTCCGGAACGGCGCGACGCGATCGCGCACGAGCCGCACGGACCAGGTCGGGACGTTGGGGAACGTCCCGGACTCGACCTTCGGCGTCGTGGAGTCTTCCACGGGCGCCTCCTTTCTGCCCGTCCCTGCTTATTCAAGCCGGCGGGGGGCGGGCGGTGCCGGCGACCGGGGCTCAGGCCCCGGTGGCGCATCACGCCGCGGCGGCCTCGCGCGCCGCAAGGCGCGAGAGGAGCGCTTCGCCGCACCGATCCCGGTTCGCCTGCTGGACCTCGTGGAGGTCCGCCGGCGACATCGAGAACGGTGCTTCGCAGTAGCCGCACCGGAAGATGGTCCGGACGCGACCCTGCGCGTCGTAGCGCTCGCCGTAGATCGTGATGAACGCGATCGGCCGCTGGACGCCTGGCGTTGGTGCCAGTTTCCGAACGGCCTCGAACTTGGGCGACCAGGGACACGGCAACCAAAACTGCGTGCTGAGCGCACCGCCGTTCCCGATCCCCTGATCGCCCCACCAGACGTACTTGCCATCGTGGTTGACACCATCACAGAGCGTCGTGTCCTCGTTCAGGAGGAACGTGATCGTCCTGAACATGTCGCGACGGTTGATGGCGTCCACGACGGCGTCATGCGTCGGTGGGGCGTCCTCGTCAAGGAACGGGAAGCGCCAGAGCGTACTCGGGTCTCGCAGCACCTCCGGGATATCCGTGTTGGTCCCGGCGTCCCGCGGACGCAGCACCTCGGCCTCGGACCGGCGCGTGTAGCGCCAGTCGTCTATGACGCCGAGCTTGCAGAGTTGCTTGATCTTCTTCCCTGATCGCACTTCGTGATACTCACCCATGGTCTCCTTCTGCCCGCCGCAGCTTGTTCAAGGCCGCGGGCGGCGGGCGATGCGGCCGACGGGGTCCGGGACCGTCCCGGACACCGTTTCGCGCCACCTCCTATTTACGCGCGACCCGTCGCGCGCGGAGGTGGTTGGCGAACACCGACTGGAATTCTTGGTCCGAACTCGCCTTGCGGTCGATCACGCGTCCCTCGGTGTCGTGGCTCTCCGTTGAGAACACGACGGCCGAGACGACTTCGGGCTCGACCAGCGTGGCGTCGCGATCGGGGCGCGGCTTGGGAGCGCGTCGAGACCCGAGGTTGGAGGCGCGGCGACGCCGCTCCTCCTCCTCGGTGTCCTCGAACCACTCCCAGCGCCGCTCCGACTCGAGCTCCTCGAACGAGGCCGGCCCGGGGAGGCACTGCCCCTGGAACCGCAGGTGGCGGTCCGCGTCGGCCATCAGCTCCTCGACGGCCAGGCGGGTCCGCAGGAACGTCTCGTGCGCCTCCGTGTTGGACACGGTGCGCGCGGGGCTCCCATCGGACGTCGCCGGGATCGTGAGGAACGACGGCGCGTACGCGGCCGAGGTGAACGCCACGGGATCTCCCTTGTAGGGTTGGACGAAGCCGTAGAACGGCGGCCAGTCCAGCTCCTCGAGGTAGCGCCCGGGCGTGCCCCG
>JAUYMC010000020.1 GCA_030699545.1 Gemmatimonadales bacterium
CGACGGTCTGGTCGTTGGATTCCTCACGGCTGTGAACGGCGGCGGCGGTGGCGGCGGGGGTGCGGGCGGCGAGGGCGCCGGCGGAAGCGGCGGCGGCCGGGGTGGAGGCGCGTCGGTCGGGATTCTCGTCGCGGGACAGAGCACCGGGCTCATCATTGCCGAAAACGTCATCATCACCGGCAACGGCGGCAACGGCGGCCAAGGCGGCGACGGGATACTGGGCGGCAATAGCGGCTCCGGGAGCGCCGGCGCCAGGGTGGCCGCCAACGGCACCTTGGGTGGATCCGGAGGCAGTGGCGGCCTTGGGGGCGGTGGGGGGGCGGGCGGCGGCGGCGGCGGCGGGCCGACGATCGGGGTCGTCGTGGACGCCACGAGCGCGACGAATCTGAGCGCCGGCGATCTCGCGGGGAACGTCATTACTCTCGGCGCGGCGGGCCTGGGCGGCCCCGGCGGCCCCGACATCAACGGTGTGTTCGCCCCGTCGGGGGCGGACGGGCTGCGGGCAGACCTGGCGGTCAATCCATGAGACCCTGAACTCAGCTGAACACTTCCAACGCTATCCCCACCTTGCCGAACGGCGCGCTCACCTGCACGCCCTGCACCAGGCCCTTCACCTGGGTGAACATTTCGCGCGCGATCGCCACGCCCTCGGCGAGCGCCGCTTCCTTGCCGCGCTCCTGCGCCTTCCGCATCCGCTGGAGCACTTCCTCCGGGACGCTGACCCCCGGGACCTCGTTCGCGAGAAACTCGGCGTTGCGCGCCGAGACGAGCGGCCAGATGCCCGCGACGATCGGCGTCTGGAACTGGCGCACGCGCGCGAGGAACGCCTCGAGCTGGCGCACGTCGAACACCGGCTGCGTCACGGCGAACTCGGCGCCGGCGTCGACCTTCCAGGCAAAGCGCGACAGCTCTCGATCGAGATCGGTCGCGCCCGGATTCACACCGACGCCCACGACCCATTTCGTGGCGCCGCCGAGGGGATTGTTGCCCGGGTCCAGTCCCTGGTTGAGGCGATAGACGAGGTTCGTCAGGCCAATCGAATCGATGTCGAAGACGGCGGTGGCTTCGGGGTACGGCCCCATCTTCGGCGGGTCGCCGGTGATGATGAGGATATTGCGCAGCCCCGCCGCATGCGCCCCGATGATGTCGGACAGCATGCCGAGCAGGTTGCGATCGCGGCAGCAGTAATGAATCACCGTCTCGATGCCGACTTCGCGCTCGATCAAGAGCGCGGACGGCAGCACCCCCATCCGGCTCTGCGCGCGCGGGCCATCCGGCACGTTGACGGCGTCGACCCCCGCCGCCTTCAACGCGCGGCACTGCTCGAGCATCGGTGCGGGGTCCACGCCCTTGGGCGGCACGATCTCGACGCTGGTGACGAGCTCGCCACGCGCGAGCTTCGCTCCCCAGCGCGATTTCTCCGCAAGGGGGGCGGGCGTCACGCCGGCCGGCGCCTCGACGTGGCGTCGCGACACCACCACACTCGGCTGGCGCGGCACGACGCTCGCGACGTAGTCGCGGATCTTCTTGATGTGCTCAGGCGTGGAGCCGCAGCAGCCGCCGACGAACCGCGCGCCCGCCTCGATCATGCGCCGCGCGTAACTCGCCATGTACTCGGGGCTCGCGAGATAGATCTTGCGGTCGCCGACGTCCTTGGGTAGGCCGGCGTTCGGCTGACCGGAGATGGGGCGATCGGTCGCTTTCACCATTCTCTCGACGGCTTGCAGCACTCCGGCGGGGCCGACGGAGCAGTTCACGCCGATCACGTCGGCGTTCCACTCCGTGAGCTGCACCGTGAACGTCTCGGGACTCGTGCCGTAGTACGTCAGCCCGTCGGTCCCGACGGTCATCTGGCAGACGGCCGGGAGGTCGCACGCCGCCCGCACCGCCAGCAGCGCCGCGTGGATCTCGTCGAGGTCGCTGAACGTCTCGAGGATGAATCCGTCCACGCCCCCGGCGAGCAACCCCTGCACCTGGCGGGCGAACAGCGCCTGCGCCTCCTCGCGCGACGTGCGGCCGAACGGCTCGATGCGGATGCCGAGCGGGCCGATGGCGCCGAGCACGCCGGCGCGGGTTCCGGCGGCGGCGCGGGCGAGCCGGGCGGCGGCGCTGTTGATCGCTTCCGTCTCGTCGGCCAGGCCGTAGCTGCCCAGCTTTTCGGGATTCGCGCCGAAGGTGTTGGTCTCGAGGATCTCGGCGCCCGCGCGCACGTACTCGGCGTGCACTTCCTGCACGAGCTTGGGCTGGGTGACGCTTAGCTCGTCGTAACAGACATTGAGGAAGAATCCCTTGGCGTAGAGCATCGTGCCCATGGCGCCGTCGAAGACATGGACTCGACCGTCGGCAAGGAGATCGCGGAATGCGGGCAGGGTCAGACCCTCGGCCTTTTAGCGGGTTGTTTTACGTGGCCGCAATACGCCGTAAATCGCCACGAGAGCCGTTGTTCCCGCACAAGCTAGCGAGTCGTCCCGCCGGGGGCAAATAAACACCCTGTTGCCGCGTACTCAAATAAACACCCTGTTGCCGCGTACTGGTAAGTGATCACACCAGTGGTTTGTCTCGCTCACATGGGGGTCGAGCCTGATGAGAGTCGCACTTCGACGTGCCGCCCTGGCGACCCTCGGGTCCCTCCTCGCGCTCGACGCGTGCGGTCCTCCCAACGCCCCCGACGCCCGCTGGGGCTCGGTTGTCTCCCAGGCACAGATCGTCTTCATGGCGCCGACGGGCGCGGCGCTGGTGCCGGGCGGACCCGGCGCTGCGAACTGGGAGCTCGCCGTCATGGATCTCGACGGCTCGGGCCGCGAGCAGGTGACGCACAACACCGAGCAGGAGTTCCTCCCCCACTTCTCGCCGGACGGGACCCGCCTCCTCTACACCCGCTTCACCGCCGGCGGCTACGGTGTGCCGGGCTCGAGCGACGCTTGGTATCCGGGCAAGCCCGCGCGCGACCTCAGTCTCTCGTCCGCGCCCGATTGCATCGAAGGCGTCCCCAAAGGATCGCCCGACGGCGCGCGGATCCTCCTCTTCCGGGCCTGCGCCAGCGAACGCTTCGGCGTGCCCGTGACGGACACCTCGGGCTCGTATCGGACGTGGGTCGCCGACGGCTTCGGGCCGGACTGGAACCCCCTCTGGAAACCGTGATTCAGTCCCAGTGGTCGGGGCAGGCAATAAACACGGCCCTGCCACGTAGTGCTAGGTGAATCGCCTGTTTCCCGAACCGGGGAGGAAAGTCATGTCGTACACCCCAGTCGTCCGCCGGCTGATCGGCGCCGCCGGACTGGTCGTGTTCGCAGCGTGCGGCGAGGGGGCTAACGGCCCGACGCCGCTCACCGATCCGGCGGCCACGAGCGCCCGCCTCGATGCGGTGCATAGCGCGCTCGCCGCCCCGGTGGTCCGAAGCTTCACGCGCTTCTCAGGTGGCATCGTGCCGCCGGCGGCCGGCCTCGGCCCCGCGGTGTCGCTCGTCGCGGTCGCGTCGCCGGCGCTCGCTCGGCCGGGCGAATCGCCCTACGCGCTGAGCGCGCGGCGCGCCCTGCGCCTGCGCGAGCTGGCGCCCGAGCTGAGCACCGGAGCGTCCCTGGTCCAGATCATCCCCGACACGCTGCGCGGCTCGGTGTTCCGCTGGGACTCGGCGTCGAGCGGCTACTACCGCGCCGCGCCGGGCGGCGGGCCCGCAAACGGCGTGCGGTTCATTCTGTACGCGGTGGACGAAGCGGGACAGATCACCTACCCGCTCACCGAGGTCGGCTACGTCGACCTGCTGGACGAAAGCACCGAGACCAGCGCCAGGCTCCACATCAATGTGCGCAGCGTGGACGGCTCCCTCACGTTCGTAGACTACGTCGTGGCGATCACGCCCGCGGCGAACGGCTTCTCGGCGGCGGCGAGCGGGAGCATCACCGGTGCCCTGAGCTTCGCCGTGACCCTCTCCGCGAGCGCGACCCAGACCGCCGTGACGACGGCGGTCGACGCCACCCTGGACGTGGCCAGCCCCGTGACACGGGTCGAGCTTCACGAGGGCGCAACGTTCACGGCGAGCGGCGGGGCGATCTCCATCGACTTCCGGCTCAGCCCGCCGGGTGAGACGGTCCAGCTCCAGGGTCTCTTCACGGTGAGCCCGGTGACACCCGACTCCGCCGCCGTCACCGTCAATGCCACCATCAGGGCGAACGGCCGCGTGCTTGCCACGGTTCAAGGATCTCCCCCGCACGAATTGACATTCAGGGACGGGGAGGGGACCCCGATGCCGGGCGGCCCCGTGCTGGACATGCTCGGGAAGCTGATGCAGGCTGTGGGAGACGTGTTCGAGTTCATTCACGGCCTGTTCGGCCCCGTCGGAAACCTGTTCGGCGGCGTCTAGGGTGCCTGCGGTCGAGGAGTTGCTCGACCAGCACGCCGAGATGCTGCGCGGCTTCCTCGGCGCGCGTTGCCGGGACGCCGACCTCACGGCGGACCTGATGCAGGAGGTGGCGCTGCGGCTGGTTCGGGCGTCAGGCCGGCTCGATGCGGGGCGGAACGTGCGTGGGTATCTGCTCCGCACCGCGACGAACGTGTGGCGGGACCACCTGCGACGCGAGTTGGTGCGCCGGCGCGGCGCGGGCCGGGTGCACACCGACGAGCATCCCGTGGCCCCGCCCGCCGATGCGCGGGTGCTCGAGCTGGAGCTGACGGCCGCCGTGCGTCGGGCCGTCGCCGGGCTGCCCGTGGTCCAACGCGAGGTGGTCGAGCTGCGGCACCGGGAAGGGCTGATGTTCCGGCAGATCGCGGCACGGTTGGGTCGGCCATTGGGCACGGTGTTGGCGCAGATGCGCGCGGCGTTGCAGCGGATCGGCGCGGCGATTGGCGACTACCGATAGTACGGCGAGGGAATGGCGATGCTGAACGATACCCAGAATCACCCCAGCGAAGACGAGCTGCTCCTGCTCGCCTACGGTGAGCTGCCGGAGTCCCAGACGACCGAGGTGGAGTCGCATCTCGCGGCCTGCGCCGGGTGTCACGGACAGTTCGCAGAGTTGGAGCGGGGCCGGGTCGCCGCCGAATGGGCGCTGGCCCGCACGCCCCGGCGCGCCGCCCGGTGGGCGGCCCTGGCCCTGGCGGCCGCGGCCGCGCTCGCCGCGGTGCTGCTCACCGCCCGCCGATCGGGGAACGAGCTGCCGAGCGTGTGGCCGCAGCAGCTCGAGTGGTCCCCGACCGCGGGCTACATCGCCGGGGGGCGAGCCGTCATCGCGATCGACTCTCAGCTCACCCGCCTCGAACAGGAGCGACCCTATGCGCTGCCGTAGCCTCATCGTCGCCGTCGCTCTCGCCCTCACCGCGACGTCCCGGGCCCGCGGGCAGGACATGCCGCCGCCCCAGATGTTGCAGATGCAGGCGCAGCGCATCGCCCAGGAGCGACCGCCGGAGGCGGAGATGGCTGCCCGGGAGTTCATGCGCGTGATCGCTCCCGACCGGGTGTCGTCGCTCGACTCGCTCAAGGCGGGCTCGCTCGACCATTACTGGATGGAGATCGGCCAGTTGATGGTGCAGCGCGAGATGGTGCAGCAGGTGAGCCGTCGCGACACCGTCCGTGGGCAACTCGTCGCTCGCATGTTCGGACTCGAGGCGCACGCCCGCGCTCTCCAGCGCGCCTATCGGGGCGCAGCCGAAGCCCA